>NZ_BAAAZP010000023.1:0-12820 GCF_039536965.1 Nonomuraea antimicrobica
ACGTCGGACTCGCGATCATGCTGTGATCAGCAAGTGCCCGCCGAGGATGAAAACAGCTCACTCTGATCGTCTTGTCCCACACAAGGTCAGAGAGCGATGGACGGCTGCCGACGGGCGCTGACGGAAGCTGACGTTGTCGTCAGCGATGTCGTCAGCAGAACCGCCCCATTCGGTGGCAAGGCCCGACGAAGGAGGGTCGCGGCAGCCGATCGCCCAACCCCGTGCATGGAGTACCGAAGTCAGCGATCGTCACGGCTGCACCCGATGACCACTTGATCCATGGGGAAAGGGCCAGACTCCTCGTCAGTACTCTTTCGCCCCGGTGAAGCGGTGGATGCAGGCCGGTGCAGTGTGATCGCGTAAGACGGTGCTGCTGTTCATCATTTCCGTGGACGTGACCTCAGTCGTCGGAGACGATTTCCTGATCGATCTCCTGCACCTTCGTAAATCTGACCCAGCCGTCATCCGCCGACCACCGGAACCCGTCACCCGAATCCCACGTGCTCATGGCCCACACGTCTGTCACCTCGGCAGGAAGATTAGGCGCAACCGTCGGAAGCGGTGCGGAATCTCTCATCAACAGGTCGGCCACCTTGAAGGGGGCAGTGGTGAAGCTTGGGAACAGAACGAAGGCATGGCGGCGCGGCGCGGCCGACTTGGCGAGCTTGCGGAGGACATCCGCCTGTCCGGCCTCCCGAAGCCAGTCGCTCACCCAGTGAGCCAGGGCATCCCCAGTGTCGGCGACGAACCCGCCCGCTTTGTCGCGTGGCAGGTCGATGGTGAAGTACACACTCCCAGGGAATTCGGTGCCGCTCTGGTTAGCACCCACGATGCCCAGCTTGAAGGCTCGCGCGAAGGTCGGGTCGCTGTTGTCCCACCGGGAGAATTCCCGGACCCCACGCTGTTCCCAGTCGGTCAGCAGCGCGGGAAGTGCTTGGAGAAGAGGCTTCACACGTGTCGACGGCCGGAGTATCAGGAACCATCCACCGAGAAGACTGGAGTAGATACGGCGTCCCTGACCATTCACCAGTTTCCACAGCTCGATACAGTCGCCGTCAGCCGCCGCACTGACCTCCACCGCTCCCCAGAGAGCTCCGTCTTGAGAGAACAGGTTGAGGTCGTGCATGCCCGGCTTTGAGCCATCGTCGTATTGGCGCACGTTCATCCCGGGCAGCGCGGCCCGGATACATGCCAGAAGCCATCTTTCCTCGGGGCGAAGCTTTCCCATATGGGCCATGATCCAGCATGAAGGCATCAATCATCACCGGTATTCGTTCACATGGAACACTACCTAACCGAGCCAGGCTTCCGGCATGAGCCGTGCGGTGGTCTTCGAGGTCGGTGAGCGCCTCGTCGACGAAATCCGTTTAAACGAACCAGCCGCCTGTGCAAAACTTATCGATCAGCACGCTGAGCAGGGATTACGGCTGCGATCGACTCGCGTCATTTCTAACAGGTCGCGGCGCTCCCATGAGCGGCGCCGGACAGGACAGGAGGCCGTTTCATGGCGACCTCTAAGAAGGGATCACGGCTCATCACCGTGGACGGCACCGCCTTCCGCTGGCGGGTCCGTCGTAAGCCCACGTACTGCCAGGCGAACAGTTCGGGGCCGCTAACCTTCGCGGTGGACTAGCCGAGGCCCGGGGCGTTCTCCTGGTGTCACTTCCCTGCTCTCGTCCGGATGCGTGGTACGGAAAGCGAACAATCGCTATACAGCCGGCACTCGTGACGGCGACCATACGCCATGCCCTTGATCGCGGCTTGGATCCGCGACGGGCGGGTAACGCCTTCGACGTCAGTCTCACGGATGACGACCTGACTGACGTGATACGGCCAACCGCCTTACTACAAGGTCCCCTTCATGCGGAGATAACCAACTCAACCCCCCACGACGAACGTCCGCTTTCGGGCGGATCAATCACCCTGCCCAGGCCCTTCCAACCCGAGGCCAGATGGTGCTGGGCCGCCACAGCCCGATGCTGCTGGTAGCCGACGTTGTCATCAGGACTGCCGTCATAGAGTCGCCCACTAATCGATGTCACGACATCGACGGCATCACAGTTTCAAGGCCTGCAGTGCCTCAAGCACTTCTGGCCCGCCGAGGACGATTTCAGCGCCAGGGTTAGAGATAGCCCGATACATAGCATGAAGAACGTCAACAAAGGGTTG
Source organism: Nonomuraea antimicrobica (assembly GCF_039536965.1). Lineage (NCBI taxonomy): Bacteria > Bacillati > Actinomycetota > Actinomycetes > Streptosporangiales > Streptosporangiaceae > Nonomuraea > Nonomuraea antimicrobica. The sequence goes on from NZ_BAAAZP010000023.1 coordinate 2,170, forward strand.
CTTCTGAAGTGCGTTCATCATCTTAATGGCTTCTCTCAAATTTCCAGCTTCCCGTAAGCGCAGATACTCTCGCAACATCGCTTGACATCTCGGAAAAGCTAGCTCTCTTCCACGTCGGAGGTCCCCACGATTAAGCTGGAAGACCTCTATTGTCGCCTCCCCTTTGGGGGTACTTGCGCGATAAGCACCGGTTCGAAGGATGAGTCGCAAATGATCAAATGGGTCTTCAGACGTAGGGTCGACAAGAAGTGGGGCGCCAGCGCCATCGCACGGAAACCTGTCTCTTTTGGCATTGCTATTGCAGGACGAGCACGCCAGTAAGTGGTTGATCCAATCGAACGTGCGAAGCGGTGATGAATTAATCGGCTCAAAGTGGTCGATGTCAGTCCCTCGACTGTCGCCGCAATACATGCATCGTTCCAGAGCTGACGACATCTCCCGAAGCGCGACACGAACCAGCTCTGTTTCTGTACGAGCGCTACTCCACGCACGGCGCGCAGCTTGAACACCAGCGCCGATCAGCTTCAGTTGCTCCGTGCGCGCTTGAAGCTTTTGAGATGAATTAACTTCAAGATCTACACGAGCGATTCGGATCAATCCTGTCTCCCAAAGCGCGAAGAGATTTCGTCAACGCGAGCAGAGAGCGAACTCTCAAGTATCTCGCCCAGCTTCCGGTACTCCGCAATCTCAGCTTCCGATGCGGTTCCGGTGAGGACTTTTTCCTCTAGATCCCCAAGGGTACGCCTAAGATCTTCTGCGTGCCTGGAATAGGGACTATCGACACCAAAAAGTTCAGTTAGAATCGCATCGTCGCCACTGCCGTAGACTACACGCTCATAGAGTTCCTGATCGACAATATGAGGGGCTTTAAGCTCATTTGGTCCTGGAAGAGCAATTAGGCCACTGGGGTCTGCGCTTTGGCAGATGTACGGACTATGGGTTGTTACAACGAACTGCACAAGAGGGAAGTGTGCCTTCAGCCACTCGCCGATTTTCTTTTGCCAGCCGACATGAAGGTGATTTTCGATCTCGTCAACCAGAACAACCCCGGGGTAGGCCAGAGTCGGCGTAGCGCCATCGCGAGTAATTCGCAGGCTACCGTAAGCGAGATGCATCTGCCGAATAATGTCGACCACGAGAGCGGTGACTGTCCTATAGCCCTCACTCATTTGGCGCAGGGGAAGTTCGTCGCTATCATCTTTCGTTAGCCATAGGCCTTTGGAGTCGACACGGGAAACCTTGTGTCCATCGGGAAGCATTCCGTCTGCTAGAAGTGTGAGAACAACGTCGAGAAGCTCGGCCGCTCCTGGGCGATCCTCCAGCGCATATAGATGCTGTTCAATCAGCCAGCTTACGCCCTCAACAAGGCTGACATCCTGGTTAAAGAGCGTTCGTAGCCCCGCATACATTGCAGAACGCGACTGTTCCACACGGCCAAGCGCTACTGGTGATAGGCGGCGGAATGGTCCATACCCCGCAAAGAACCATCCTTCTCCTGGGCCGAACCTCGGAGTGCGCGGTCCTCGACTCTTACTTGTCCAACTCGGAGGATTGAATTGGTCTTCAGCATCATTCCATCGCAACTCAAATTGTTGAGGCCCGAAATCCAATCCACCGTCAAACTCCGGATCCTGAATGACTGTAACGCAAATTCGGGAAATTTCGCCTGCTGGAGCACTCCCCCAGCTTCCCAGGTCGCGCACAAAGAAATCTCCAACGATCCCGAGTGCGATTGCTTGCAGTATTGTCGTCTTACCAGAGCCGTTCCGACCTGCAAGGACAGTCCATCCCCGATACGACCCATCGGGCCGGATAAAGTTCAGGCTTACCTCTCGCGGCCCGGAAAACCCACGTATCCCTTGGATGACAAGCTTCGATACATACATGCTGAGCCTCCTTCCAAAGGTCCTCACGCCAGCAGGACAACTCTACGGTCTTCTAGCAGCTGAGCAGATGAGAGTCACATACTGGCTTGGATCCATCTTGGCGTCCACAAGGACCGAGGTTGACATCGGATGGCGGCGGTCATCTCCTCGTCGGGCAGGCTCTGCCATGCCGGACCACACGTCCTGGGTCAAGCGGCCGGTCGTATGTCTATGTTCCCGGTGACTCTACGCGCGCTGAGCGTCTGCCCGCACACGACGGCTTCATGCTCGCGGCTGGTCCGGCAGCTCCTTGGGGCACCGGCGAGGAAATGACCGCTTTCCACCTCAGCCCGTGTCGCTCATCTCTGAGGAGGGCCAGGGTTCGGGGCGGGGCTCCGGGGTCTTCGGCTGTCACCGTCGACATAATGCGTCTCGGCTGGCTCGACCTGCTGGTGAGAGGCTTCGCCAGCGATGGTGTCCGTCGTGGGCGCGTGGGCGGCGCCGACCGCGACCGGCCGAAGAGCCGCAGCGCGGTCGGCTGGTCGGCCACGTGCCGCGGGCCGCCGCAGGCGGGCCGCCTTGAAGACGTAGGGAAAGTTCTCATCCGGTCGATCGTCGATCTTGTGTCCCGTTCCGGGACATGGACGTCAGTTGTTCGCTGGCAGGCAAAGGGGGTGCGTCGTAGCCTGAGGATGTCACCTTTCGGGAGGCGGGCTGTGGACGACGACACCAACGGTTCCAGTGCACCAGTACGCACTATCGGCCAGCGCATTCAATACCTGCGTGAGCGTCGCGGCATGACTCGGGAAGTCCTCGCCGGCCTGGTCGGCAAGTCCGAGAGCTGGCTGAAGGCCGTCGAGCACGGCCGCCGTCAGCAGAATCCCCGGCTGCCGATCCTGTTGCAACTCGCTGAGGCCTTGCGCGTTCGCGACCTGAGCGAGCTCACTGGCGACCAGTCCATACCTGTGCGGATGTTCACCGGTTCCGGTCATCCGGCGCTGAGCGCTGTCCGGGAGGCTGTCAACGCCGTACCGATCCAGCCGAGCGGCACCGTGCAACCGCTCACCAGCCTTCGGGCGCGGCTCGATGCGGCGTGGCGGATCAGGCATGCCTCTCCAGATCACCGCACTGCCCTCGGTGATCTGCTGCCCGACCTGATTCGCGATGTCCAACTGGCCGCCTGGATGTACCGAGGTGAGCACCGGCGCACCGCCCAAGCGCTGCTCGCGGAGACTTACGGGCTGACCCAGATGTTCGTCGCCTACCAGCCCGCGCCGGACCTGCTGTGGCGGGTGGCCGATCGGGCGCTGACTGCCGCGCAGGAGTCAGAGGATCCGCTGGCGTTGTCGTGTGCGGTGTGGTTCCTCGCTCAGGCGCATCGGGACGCCGCCGACTTCGACGCCGCACATGAGATCAACAGGCAGGGAATGGCGGCCATTGAGTCGCACATGGACGACCCGGGCACGGACCTGCTCGCCATGTGGGGGGCGTTGTTGTTCGAGCTGGCGTTCACCGCGGCACGTACCGGCGACATTGGTGAGGCGTGGCGGCACTGGGATGAGGCAGCGCGGGTCGCGGATCGGCTTCCTGACGGCTATTACCAGCCGTGGACCTCGTTCTCGCGGGTGATCATGCGTCCGCACGCCGTCACCCTCGCGGTTGAGCTCCATCAGGGTGGGGAGTCGGCGCGACAGAGCGAGCACGCCGAGTCCGTACCTATCCCGTCCCGTCCGCGACGTGGCCGGCATCTGATCGAGGTGGCTCGTGCCCACTCGCTGCAGCGAGACCATGCGGCGGTCCTCGGTACGCTGCAGCTCGCGTACCAAGCCGCACCGGAGACCATCCGCTACAACGGCTACGCACGTCGGATGACCCTCGACCTGTGCGAGACGGGTCCGGCCGCTCTGCGGCCTCAAGCAAGGGAACTCGCGGACCATATCGGTCTGATGGTTTGACAGAAGCGAAGGGATACAGAGTGTGTCCCTTCGCGTACACTGCGGCTTCTATGGTCGTCGCATGTCACCTGAACAGGATTCAAAAGAGCGCTACGACCTCGACGTTCTTCGCGCGGCGTTCCCGGCCTGGGTGCTGTTCTGTAGCGACGCGGGCGTGTTCTACGCGACCCGGCGTGGTGTGCACCTCCGGGAGGCCGACATCGACAAGGGTCTGCAGCAGACCGTGAGTGCGGACGACGCGGAGGCCTTCGTGTCGTTGCTCCGAGACCAGACTCGGATGGCGGTGGGGTTGTGAGTGGTTGTCCGCCCCCGCACTCCGGCTATCACGGTCCGCACGTGACGCCTTCCCAGGCGGGGGCTGTACGCGTGGAGTGGACGCCGAGCAGGCGTCGAGCTGACCGCCTCCGGATCCGCGACCATACGTGCACGTGTACGTACCCCATGTTCGAATTCTGCGCGGCCGGTCGGTTGTGGTTCGTCCGGCGCCACTCGGTTGAGGATCCCGCGTGCATCCTGGACAGTCCGTGGATGTCCGCTCGGGCTGCGCAGGAGTTGTGGTTGCAGATCCTCAGCGGTCAGGCGCGATGACTATGGGGTGTCCACGCGCCCGTTGAAGAAGACGCGGGCGGTCTGCTCGGCGATCTCCTGTGGGGTGGCCCGATCGGTGTGGAAGCGACGGGCGAACAGGCCGTCGTCGTTGGCATCCAGGTCGGCCAGTGCCTCGTCCCATGCCTGGAGGCGATGGGTGGTGTCGTGGTCACCGCGTTCGCGTGAGCGCTGCTCGCATACTTCGCGCGGGATCCAGAGCAGGACGACGAGCCACGGGGCGGCCCGCACCAGCCGGCGGATACTGGAAATGTCGCCCAGGTGGACGACCGGCACTCGACCGGCGGCGGCGAGTTGGTCGACCTGGTCGCGGTCGATGGCGTACGTGTTGCCGTAGCGCTGGGACTCGACCATCAACCGTCCGTCGCCCCGCAGTTTGGCCAGTTCCTCCGCGCTGACGAAGTCGTATTCGGTGCCACGCCGGTTCCCCGACTTGAGCTTGCGGACCAGCGTGAACCGCGGGTCGAGCTGGGCGAGGGCGGTGGTGATGGTGCTCTTGCCGCTGGCCGGTGGGCCGTACAGCACGATGCCCATCATGTGAGGATCCGTTTCAGGGTTTCGCGGGTCTGGTCGGCCAGGCTGATCGCGGCGCCGAGCCGGTTGTCCACGGTGATGTGTGCCGTGGATGGGCTGGTCTCGGTGTTGAGGCTGCTGACGTACTTGTCCCAGTTGCCGAGCTTCCAGGTGTCGCGCGGGGCTCCGCGGAACTCGATGTACTCCCGCATGGATTCTGGGTCGCAGCGCACCCATACCACCGCCACGTCGATGCCCTTGGCCGCGCACCGGTTGGTCAGGCGGGACACCCAGTCAGGGTCCGCCAGCTCGGCGATGAACGGGGCCGACAGGATCGCCGAGGTTCCGACCTTGAGGTTGTCGAACGCGGTTTCCATCAGGCACCGGTACTCCAGGGGCCGGACTTCGCGCAGGTAGAGATCGGTGTGCCGGTCGTGGGGGTCGCCGCCGAGGGAGATGAGCAGGCGTTCGACCATGGCGCGGGTGAGGGAGTCCTTGTCCAGGAAGGCCCAGCCGGTGATGTCGGACAGGAAGCGGGAGAACTCTGTCTTGCCGGATCCGGCGTAGCCGCCGACGAGGGTGAGTATGGGCTTCGGGCTGCCCTGTCCGTGGCGGCGTCGCCAGGCGTCCACGACGCGGTTGAGAAGTGCGTTCTGTTCGGCGTTGGATGGGGTGCCCGAGACTTTGAGCAGCGTTTCTTCGATCACCTGCGCGGCGGCGTTGTCAGTGGCGGGATCGGTGGGTTGAGGCAAATCCGAGATGGAATTTTCCACTTCGGTTATTTCACCGGGGAGCGGCAGACGGAAACCCAGTGCGGGTTCATTTGCCTGATATAGGAGACAGTACGCTCTTCGGTAGTGTGGTCCGGGATACACCGATCCATGCTCGTGTGCCCAAATTGTCTGAAAGTTGGCGGCCGGCGCGGAGAGGCCGTGGCGTGCGGCGACCTGGCGTAGCTGGTCACCTGCGGCTTCGAGGGTGAGCCCGTGTGCTTCGCGGTGTCGGCGGAGCACCAGCGGTTGCCATCCAGGGCGGTGAATTGTCTTCATCGCATCCTTTTGCGCACTTCAAGGGGCGTGCAATGTGTAAGCGCATGTGTAACCGCCGTGCAGGCAGCAATGCAGAAGCTTAGCTAACGCTCCGTGATACTCAACCGCGCCGATGCGCGATGAACTAACGGCATCCCCGCCGGGATAACGAGCGATCAGAAATGGGGTGCCGGGGTGACCGAAAATCAGCAGATCATCAACGAACTTCAGACCATCCGGTCTGAAATGGAGGAGTTGGCCTGCCGAGTCAGCGAGATCGCTTCGGCCCTTGGAACACGGCCTTCTCCAGATCCGCGATCCGCTCGCCGAGAGTCGCCAGGGTGCTCCGCATCTGAGCGAGCTGCTCCATGACCTCCGACGAGGTGCCGGCTGGCGCCTCGACCGACGCTGCCGCGTCCTCGCGGACGAACACGCCCTTGCCCTGCTGGCCGACGATCAGTCCCTCGGTGCGGAGCACGCTGATCGCCGCTTTGACCACGCTGGCGGACACGTCGTAACGCTGGCACAACTGGGCGGTCGAGGGCAGCGCAGCGCCGGGCGCGAGTGAGCCCGTCCTGATCTGCGTACGAAGGTCGTCGGCTATCTGGAGGTAGCCGGGGCGACCGGTCTTCTCGACCATCCGTGGCCTTCCGTGAGGGTTGCGTGCCCCTCCAGTTCAGCACAGCTCGTACGACATGCCAACCAAGTCTTCGTGGAAGCCCTTGACAACTTAGAATCCTAAGCGTTCTATGTATTCTAAGAGTCCGAACGAATGAAGGAACCACACCATGCGCACCGTCCCCATCCCTGTGGACACCAGCAAGCTCGCCATCACCTGCGTGAAGGCCCCGCGCCCGCGGGTGCTAAACCGCGACACCGGCGAGATCAAGACCGACAAGAACGGCAACACCGTCTACGAGGTGACCGTCTCCGTGGAAGACGAGTTCGGCCGGATCGAACTCGTCAAGATCGGCATCACCGGAGAGCCGCCCATCACCACTGGAGACGCCGTCCAAGCGGTCGGCCTGCTCGGCTACGTCTGGGAGATGGCCGGCCGCTGGGGCATCTCCTACCGGGCCACCGCCCTGCTCCCACAGCAGGAGGCCGCCAGTGTCTGACCAGTTCTACTGGACGCTCGGAGTCCTGGCCGCTGTGGCGGCCGGGCTCTGGGCCTGGCGTCGCTGGCACTACCGCTCGTTCTGGCTCGTGATCGGCTTCCCGCTGACCGCGATCAGCATCCGGGCGAGCTGGCGCAAGGTCGCGCTCGGCTGCGGCCTGACCAAGAAGCGGCAGCGCTTCTGGTTCACCACCGTGCCGGGACTGGTGGCCTCGACCGGTGTCGTCCGGGTCCGGCGCAAGTGGCAGCGCATCGCCGTGGACACCAAGCCGTTCATGTGGCTGCCGCTGCCCACCCGGCACGGGTGGCGCGTCACCCTGCACACCTTGGAAGGACAGATCCCCGCCGACTACGCCGACGTCGCCGAACGGCTGGCCCACTCCTGGGGCGTGCACGCCGTACGCGTGTCCTCCGACAAACCTGGCCGGGTGCGGCTGGCCGCCACCGTCCGGGATCCGCTGGTCAGGGTCGACGAGCTCCCGCCCTCCACCGAACTCCTCAAGGTCACCGTGGGACGGCTGGAGACAGGCGGGCCGTGGGTCGTCGACTTCAAGACCGTGCCGCACTACATCAACGCGGGAGCCACCCAGTCCGGCAAGTCCAACCTCGCCAACGCGCTCATCGTCGGCCTGGCCCCACAACCGGTCGCCCTGGTCGGCTTCGACCTCAAGGGCGGCGTGGAGTTCACCCCGTACGCGCCCCGGTTGTCCGCCCTGGCCACCAGCCGGGCCGAGTGCGGTGGGCTGCTGGACGACCTGGTGACGCTCATGACCGACCGCATGGGCGTGTGCCGGATGACCTCGGCCCGCAACATCTGGCAACTCCCACCCACCATGCGCCCGATCCCCGTCGTGGCCGAGCTGGCCGAGCTGGCCGAGCTGTACCTGATGGCCGACAAGTCGGAGAAGGACGAGATCGCCAAGACCTCCACCGCGCTCCTTCGGGTGGCGCAGCTCGGACGGGCGTTCGGCATCTACCTGTTCTGCTGCGGCCAGCGCATCGGCTCCGATCTCGGTCCCGGCGTCACCGCACTCCGGGCCCAGTGTTCGGGGCGGATCTGCCACCGGGTCAACGATCCCGAAACCGCCACCATGACCCTCGGCGACCTCGACCCGGCCGCCCTCGACTCCGCCCGCGCCATCGCCGCCGAGACACCCGGCGTCGCCATCGTCGCCTCGCAAGACGGCCAGTGGTACCGGGCCCGCTCCTTCTACGTCAGCGAACAAGCAGCCGAACACGCCGCCCGCGCCTACGCCGACCTCGCGCCGTCCTGGGACGAGGTCATGGCGGCCCAGCCTCACCAGACGCCCGACTCGCAGACCGCCTGACCGATCGAGAGGAGGAACAAGATGCGCCGCTTCGCCGCCTGGCTGCTCGACACCGGACCCGTCCTCGTCCTGGCCGCCATCGCGGGCGCCGGCTCCTTCACGCACATCCGCGACACCGCCACGGAGAACGGCCAGGACGGCTGGATGGCCTGGGCCATCGCCATCTGCATCGACCTGACCTGCGTCATGGCCGCCCGTGAGCGCCAGCGCGACAAGAAGAACGGCAAAGCGCCGCGCGGCCTCATCTCCTGGCCCGTCCTCGTCCTGACCGGCGGCATCATCCTGTCGCTGGCCGCCAACCTGCAACAAGCCGCCCCGACAGTCTGGGGCTGGATCACCGCAGCCACCCCGGCCGGCGCCTTCCTAGTCGCGATCTCCATGCTCGAACGCCGCGCCACTGCAACCCGTACCGAACCGTCCCCGGACGTCCCGCAGACGTCCTCGTCCTGGGCGACGGCGTCCCCGTCCGTCCCGGACAGGACACACGCCGTCCCGCAGGCGGACCGTCCCGCCCTCGTCCCCGCCGACGAGGACGGCCAGGACGACGGGCCCACCCCCGACCCGCAACTGATCGACTACGCCCGCCGTGTCGCCGACGAACACCACGCCAAACACGGCAAGCCCATCACCCGCGACCTCCTCCGCGCCCGCCTGGGCGTGTCCAACCAACTCGCCTCGGACCTGCTCCGCAGCCTGCGGACCACACCGGAAACCTTCTGAAGGAGAACCATGCACGACCACCGCAGAGCCCTCATCAACGGCCTGCTCAACCTGGCCATCTTCCTGGAAACCCATCCCGACGTACCCGCCTCGTCCAACGTCACCCTCCACCACTTCCCGGACCGCGACAACGACGACGACCTATGCGCCGAGATCGACCAGATCGCCGCTCGAATCGGCTCCGACATCGACTTCGAGGACTCCCCGTACGGCCACTACGCGACCTCGGTCTCCTTCGGACCGGTCGAGTACCGCGCCGTGGCGATCCTCGCCGCCGCCCGTTCTCGCCACGACGCCGAGAACAGCTACCGCGGCTGCATCAAGCCCGACGCCAACTAGGAGGAAACCACCATGCGCATCCGCCTCGAAGGAAACCGCGCGGAGGTCACGCTCGGCATGATCCACCTGCGGGAAGTCTTCACCGTCACCGCGATGTCCCGGGCGTTCCCCGACCGCGCCCACCCACGCAAGTACCGCGTCTACATCCGCGTCGTCCCGCGCGACAACAGGTGATCACCGTGGACGCCATGCCTGCCCACTACCGCTGCTGCACCTGCAACGGCACCGGCCTCACCGACGACCAGACCTGCGCCGACTGCGACGGCACCGGCATCGACAACCACGGCGCATAACGCGTAGCGCCCCCCGCCTGGCCACACATCCGCCAAGACGTCCGCCAGGCCGGGGGCCATCCACACCAGCGTCACTGGATAGGACGGAACCCATCTTGCCCCACCTTGCCCACCCACACGCTGTAGCCGGGATGATCCACCGGCTCAACCAGCCCGATTATGACCGCTGGGCCTGCCAGATCAAGCGCACCGGCGGCTGCCGCCAGCCCATCCACCTACGCGGCAACGTCGAACACTACGACCAGGCCACCGGCCAACTTCTCCACCGCTACACCACCCGCACCGAACCCAACGGCGTCCTGCGCGTCCCGTGCAAGACCCGCCGCGCCTCCCGCTGCCGCGCCTGCGCCGAGACCTACCGCGCAGACACCTACCAACTCGTCCGCGCCGGCCTCGTCGGAGGCAAAGGCGTGCCCGAGACCGTCAACGCTCACCCGTGCCTGTTCGTCACCCTCACCGCACCAACATTTGGAGCGGTCCACATGCGGCGGGAGAAGAACGGCAAGGTCCTGCCCTGCCACGCCCGCCGCAATGCCGAGACGTGCCCACACGGACACGTCATGTCCTGCACCGCCCGGCACAGCGCCGACGACCCGCGGCTCGGGGAGCCGCTCTGCCCTGACTGCTACGACTACGACGGCTCCGTTCTGTTCAACGCGATCAGCCCGGAACTGTGGCGGCGCTTCACCCTGGCCCTGCGCCGCCGCTTCGCCAGGCTCAACGGACTGACCGTCAAGGCCCTGCGCGAACAGGTGATGATTTCCTTCGCCAAGGTCGCCGAATACCAGCGTCGCGGCGTCGTCCACTTCCACGCCGTCATCCGCCTCTGAGGCGTTTCTGACTTAATGATGCAGATCGCAGATTCTTCAGCCAGCATCGGTGGCTCC
>NZ_BAAAZP010000024.1:0-5468 GCF_039536965.1 Nonomuraea antimicrobica
CCGTGATGGACAGGCCCGCGATCGAGATCGTCGCGGCCACCAGGCTGATGTAACCGAAGACCGGCTTACGGCTGAAGACCGGGATGACCTCGGTGATGATGCCGAAGAACGGCAGCGCGATGATGTAGACCTCGGGATGGCCGAAGAACCAGAACAGGTGCTGCCACAGCATCGGCCCGCCGTTGTCGGCCACGAAGACCTGGGTGCCGAGCTTGCGGTCCGACTCCAGCACGAGCAGCGCGGCGGCCAGCACGGGGAACGCCATCAGCACGAGCATGCTGGTCAGCAGCACGTTCCAGGTGAACAGCGGGAGCCGGAACATGACCATGCCCGGCGCCCGCATGCCGATGATCGTGGTGATGAAGTTGACCGCGCCGAGGATCGTGCCGAGGCCGGACAGCGCCAGCCCCATGATCCACAGGTCGGCTCCGATCTGCGGCGTGTGCACCGCCGACGACAGCGGCGTGTACGCGAACCACCCGAAGTCGGCCGCGCCCCCCGGCGTGACGAACCCGGCCACCACCATCAGCCCGCCGAACAGGAACAACCAGTACGCCACCGCGTTGAGCCGGGGAAAAGCCACGTCGGGGGCGCCGATCTGGAGGGGCATGACCACGTTCGCGAACCCGGCGAACAGCGGCGTGGCGAACAGCAGCAGCATCACCGTGCCGTGGACGGTGAAGAGCTGGTTGTACTGCTGCTGGTTGACGAGCTGCATGCCCGGGAGCGCCAGCTCGGCGCGGATGACCATGGCCATCACGCCCGCGATCAGGAAGAACCCGAACGAGGTGATCAGATAGAGATACCCGATGACCTTGTGATCGGTCGTCGACAGCCAGGAGGCGATGACGGTCCCGGTGCGACGGCGCCTGACCTGCTCGATCGAGGTCTCTCGAACGGTCGTCACGGCTGCTCCCCTCCGACGCGGAGTTTTGCCTGCCCCGATCTACCCATTTGACGCCAACGATCGCCGCTCGGGAAGTCGTTCTTTGTTGTCGGCGGCGGAAAGCTTTGACGAAATTCCGGACTGGATTACTGAGCCGGGCATCCCGACACCGGTGTGTCCACATGGCGGATGGTTACCGGTCCACCTGGTGACATCTTCTATCCTTCGTGTGCCGGACCGACACGAAGGAGATGATCGTGACCGCTCAGCGTGACTACGCCGACCTCGTCCAGCGGGGGCTCTCGCTCGACCTCACCAGGGGCAAGCCGTCGCCGCGCCAGCTCGATCTCTCCAACGACCTGATCAAGCTGCCCACGTCATATCGGGCGGCCGACGGCACCGACGGCCGCAACTACGGCAACCTTCAGGGCCTGGCGGAGCTGCGGGAGCTGTTCGCGCCGCTGGTCCAGGTGCCCGCCGGGCAGCTCGTGGTCGGGGGCAACTCCAGCCTGGCGATGATGCACGACACCGTGGTGCACGCGCTGCTGACCCCGGTGCCGGGGGCCGCGCGCCGGTGGGTCGAGGAGCCGAAGATCACGTTCCTGTGCCCCGTGCCGGGCTACGACCGGCATTTCACGATCTGCGAGCGGTTCGGGATCACGATGGTGCCCGTCCCGATGAACGCCGGCGGGCCCGACATGGACGTGGTCGAGCGCCTGGTCGCACAAGATGCGAACGTCAAGGGCATGTGGTGCGTGCCGAAGTACAGCAACCCGTCCGGCGTCACCTACAGCGACGAGACCGTGCGCAGGCTGGCCGCCATGACCACGGCCGCGCCCGACTTCCGGATCTTCTGGGACAACGCGTACGCGGTGCACCACCTCACCGACACCCCGGCCGAGCTGGCCGACCTGCTCGCGCTCAGCGCCGAGCGGGGCAACGCCGACCGGGTGTTCGTCTACGCCTCCACCTCCAAGGTGACGCTGGCCGGCTCCGGCGTGTCGTTCTTCGGGTCCTCACCCGCGAACGTGGCGTGGTTCCTGCACAACACCTCCAAGCAGTCCATCGGCCCTGACAAGATCAACCAGCTCCGCCACGTGGAGTTCCTGCGTGACGCCGCGGGCGTGGGCGCGCACATGCGGCGGCACGCCGAGCTGATCGGGCCGAAGTTCGAGCTGGTCGACAAGGTGCTGACCGAGCGGCTCGGCGGGCTGGCCACCTGGACGACCCCGAAGGGCGGCTACTTCGTCAGCCTGGAGGTGCCGCACGCCGCCGAGGTGGTGGCCAAGGCCAAGGAGGCCGGGATCGCGCTGACTCCGGCCGGGGCCACGCACCCGTACGGGCAGGACCCCGACGACCGCACGATCAGGATCGCGCCGACCTACCCCGACCTGGACGAGCTGGAGCAGGCCATCAGCGGCCTGGCCGTCTGCGCCCGCCTGGTGGCCGCGGAGCACGCCTGAGCCCGGGGCCCCCGCCGCAGGTCAGCGGGGGCCGCCGGTCCTGAACCCGAAGATGTACTCGCGGGTCTCGCTCGGGTGGAACGTGACGTCGACGCCCGGCTCGAAGACGACGTTGTCGCGGGCGCAGTAGGAGAGGCCCTCCCAGACGGCCAGCGCCTTCTCCCTGGCGGGGCCCTCGCTCGCGTCGCGCTTGCGGGCTCCGTGCGCGCCGAGCACGTTCAGCAGCCCAAGCCCCCAGAACAGGCCCGTCAGGCAGAACGGCGCCAGCAGCACCTCGCCCCACCGCGGGTCCTGCCCCATCGCGATCACCAGCGACACGACCAGGTGCACCAGAGCCGCCACCAGCAGCAGCACGTAGCCCTGGTTCCTGGCCCACGGGGTGTAGTGGCGGCTGGGGAACGACAGCCAGACCGCGAGCTGTGTGCGGCTCATGACGTGTTTCGACGCGCCCAGGGCCGCCGCGGTGGGCAGGTCGGCGATCTCACGCGCGCCCGGTAACCTGACCCGCCCGATCTTGTACGTGGTCCCGGCGGCCACCGCTCCGGGCACCGCGACAACCTGGTCAGTCTCCAAACACACCGGGCACCCGACTTTCACCCGGGCAGTCTGGCCGTAAGCCACGCACAGCGCAAACCGCCCCACTGCCGCGTTCCACGGGCCGCTGCGGCGGCGGTTTCCCGCACCTAGAGTGCTCTTTGTGAGACCGATTGATGCCTTGGTGAACTCCCTGTCCGAAGCGCGCGTCGTGACCGACCCCGACGTGATCGACTCCTACGCCCGCGACCGCACGTTCCTGGAGCCCGGCAAACCGCTCGGCGTCGTGCTGGCCGCCTCCCGCGACGACGTGGTGACCACCATGAAGTGGGCGACCGAGCACCGGGTGCCGGTGGTGCCGCGCGGCGGGGGCACCGGGCTGGCGGGCGCGTCCGTGGGCACCGACGGCTCGGTCATCCTGTCGCTGGCCAGGATGACCGCGATCAGGGAGCTGTCGCCCGCCGACGAGATCGCGGTCGTGGAGCCCGGGGTCATCACCGCCGACCTGGACCGGGCCGCCCGCGAGCACGGGCTGATGTACGCGCCCGACCCGTCCTCGTACGAGATCTCCACCATCGGCGGCAACCTGGCCACCAACGCCGGCGGGCTGCGCTGCGTCAAGTACGGCGTGACCAGGGACTCGACGCTCGGCCTCGAGGTCGTGCTGGCCGACGGCCGGATACTGAACACCGGACGCCGCACGATGAAGGGCGTCACCGGCTACGACCTGACCGGCCTCTTCGTCGGCTCGGAGGGCACGCTCGGCGTGATCACCTCCGCCACGGTGCGGCTGCGCCGCGCGCCGGCCGCGCCGCCGGCGACGTTCGCCGCCGAGTTCGGCTCGCTGCGGGACGCGGGGGCCGCCGTGTCGGCGATCATGGCGGCCGGCTGCCAGCCGTCGCTCATGGAGCTGCTGGACCGGGCCACGCTGGAGGCCATCGACGACTGGCGCAACATCGGCCTCGAAGCCACGACGCAGGCCATGCTGATCGGGCAGTCCGACGCGCCCGACGGGCAGGCCTCGGTCGAGCGCATGGAGCGGATCTGCACCGACAAGGGGGCCTCGTTCGTGGCCGTCTCCTCCAGCCCGGAGGAGGCCGAGGAACTGGTCGGGCTGCGGCGGCTGGCGTACGGGGCCAAGGAGCGGCAGGGGGCGTGCCTGGTCGAGGACGTGTGCGTGCCGCGGTCCGTACTGCCCGAGATGATCACGGCGATCGAGGCGGCGGCGGCGCGGCACGGCGTGCGCATCGCCACGGTGGCGCACGCGGGCGACGGCAACCTGCACCCGGTCTTCATCTTCGAGCACGGCACCCTCGAACCGCCGGCCGAGGTGTGGGCGGCGGCGGACGAGGTGTTCACGCGAGCGCTGGAGTTCGGCGGCACGCTCACCGGGGAGCACGGGGTGGGGCTGCTGAAGCGGCGCTGGCTGGCGCTGGAGTCGGGGCCGGTGGCGAGCGAGGTGCAGCACGGGATCAAGGCCGTCTTCGACCCGCTCGGCCTGCTCAACCCCGGCAAGGCGATCTGACCGTGTCGATCTTCGCGTCACCAAGCCGTGACCTAGCGCCGCAAACGCACACGACCTGCGATGAAACCTGACTTTGCTCGTAAAACATGAAACTTCTGACAGGTCCGGCAGACGACTCAAGGGTCACGCTGATAGCGTTTTGCCTCATCTATTCGTTGTGATGGGGGTCCGACGTGAATCAGTTCCAGCCGTTGGCGGCGGACGATCCGCGGCGGCTGGGGGCGTATGACATCGTCGCCCGGCTCGGCGAGGGCGGCCAGGGCGTGGTGTATCTGGGCAAGAGCGACTCGGGGGAACAGGTCGCCGTCAAGCTGCTGCACCACGCGCTCGTGGCCGACGCCGACGCCAGGACGAGGTTCCTGCGCGAGGTGGCGGTGGCGCAGCGGGTGGCCCGGTTCTGCACCGCTCCCGTGCTGCACGCCGACCTCGACGGGAGCCGGCCGTACATCGTGAGCGAGTACGTCCCCGGCCCCTCCCTGCGCGAGCTGGTCATCAACGAGGGGCCGCGGCGGGGCGCGGCGCTCGAACGCCTGGCCATCAGTACGGCCACCGCCCTCGCGGCCATCCACCGGGCCGGGATCCTGCATCGCGACTTCAAGCCCGCCAACGTACTGATGGGACCCGAGGGTCCCGTCGTGATCGACTTCGGCATCGCCCGCGCCCTCGACTCCCCCGGCGCGACGGCCACCGGGATGGCCATGGGGACGCCCTCGTACCTGGCGCCCGAGCAGCTCAGCGGGGCTGCCGTGTCGGAGGCGGCCGACGTGTTCGCGTGGGGCGTCACGATGGTGTTCGCGGCGACGGGCAAGCCCGCCTTCGGCGCCGACTCCATTCCCGTGGTGATGAACCGGATCCTGAACGAGGAGCCGGAGCTGGGGAAGATGGAGGGGCTGCTCGGCGACCTGGTCGCGGCCTGCCTGTCCAAGGACCCGGCGCAGCGGCCCAGCGCCGACGAGCTCATCGTCCGGCTGACGGGCCAGCCCGCGCCCAACGCGGCGGTCGAGCCCGTCACCGGGCGGTCGATGACGATCCCCGCCGCGGCCGCTGCCGCGGCGGCGGC
>NZ_BAAAZP010000024.1:5475-6743 GCF_039536965.1 Nonomuraea antimicrobica
GGGCGCTGCCGCGGCGGCGGCGGCAGCAGCGCAGATGGGTTCCGGCGGCGCGGGCTCCTCCGCGCCGGGCCGGGACGACTACCCGGGCCCGTGGACCCAGCCGACCGGGCCCGTCGCGGTGGGCGGCCCGCTCCAGAGCGGCCCGCAGTCCGCGGCCCCACCCCAGACCGGTGACTACGGCCACGCCCTGGCCGGCGCCGTCGGCGGCCCCGGCGGCGCACCCCATGGTGGCCCCCAGGCGGGCATGCCCCAGGGCGGGCCCGGACAGGGTGGGCCTGGACCCAGTGGACACGGTCAGAGCGGGCAAGGCGGCCAGGGACAGGGCGCACCCGGAATGGGCGCGCCGGGACTGAGCGGGCCCGGCTTGGGCGGCCCCGCTCAGGGCGTTCCCGGGCAGGCCGGGCCGGGACAGAGCGGGCCGGGGCAGGGCGGCGGGACGCAGGGCGGGGGGCCGTTCGGGGCGCCCGCGTCGCACCCCGCGGGCAACGGCCCCATGGGCGCGCCCGGCACGCCCCAGGGCCGTCCCTTCCAGGCGGGAGGCCCCGGCACGCGACCCGGCGGGACGGCGGGCCCGGGAGGCACGCCACCGTCCAAGCAGCGCCGTACGCTGACCCTGGCCCTTTCCGGCGCCGCCGCCGCGGCCCTGCTCGTCGTCGTGGGCGCCGTGGTCGTGCAGGCCAACAGCCAGAAGGTCCCGGTCGTGGCCGTGGACAACGCCACCGACAACACCAACGGCAACAGCAACGGCTCCGGCGGCGGCCAGCCGCCCGCATCGGTCGAGCAGTCGCCGCCCGTGACGCCCCCCGCGGAGACCTCGGCCCCGGTTCCCACCCTGGACATCGAGCCGGAGGAGACCACCAAGAGCGAGTCCGCCAAGGAGCCGATCGCCCAGGTGCCCGACCCGGTCACGCAGGCTCCCGCGCCCGAGACCACCACGAGCAGCCCCGACCCCAAGCCGACGAAGAAGAAGCAGAGCAACCTCGTCGACCCGGACCCGGAGCCGACCGCGGCGCCGACCTCCGGCCCCACGACAACCCTGCCTCCCACCAAGAAGCCCACGGCCAGGCCGACCGCGGCACCGCAGAAGCCCAACATGACCAAGGCCACCACGGTGTGCGGCGCGGGCTACAAGGTCATCGACTCGCGCGCCCTGGGGTCCAGCGCGACGGTCTACCTGCTGTACAGCAGCAGCGCGGCCAAGAACTGCGTGGTGACCATCTCGCGCATGCTGTGGCCCGGCAAGATGTCCATGAACGCGACCCTCCAGG
>NZ_BAAAZP010000024.1:6840-9996 GCF_039536965.1 Nonomuraea antimicrobica
CCTGGGGGGCCACGTTGAGCTGGAAGTCGGGCTGGAGCCACTGTGGCTGAGCCTGGCAGCCAGGCGTGACGTTCGAGCCGCCGCCCGTCACAGGGCGGCGGCTCGCTCTGTGCCGGAGCCCGCGGCTGCGCTAGCGTGCTTGGCATGATCATCGGCACTGCCGCAGGAGGGCGCGTGATCACGAGCGGACTCGACACCGGGAGCGACGACTACCGGGCGCGCCGCGAGGCGATGCTGGCCAAACTGGCCGAGCTGGACGCCGAGCACGCCAAGGCGGTGGCCGGCGGTGGCGAGAAGTACGTCGAACGCCACCGCGCCCGCGGCAAGCTGCTCGCCAGGGAACGCGTCGAGCTGCTGGTCGACCCCGACTCCCCCTTCCTGGAGCTGTCACCGCTGGCGGCCTGGGGCAGCGAGTTCCCCGTCGGGGCGAGCATGGTGTCGGGGATCGGGGTGATCGAGGGCGTCGAGTGCGTGATCACGGCGAACGACCCCACGGTCCGCGGCGGCGCCTCCAACCCGTGGACGCTGAAGAAGTCCCTGCGCGCGGCCGACATCGCGCTGCGCAACCGCCTCCCGTACGTGAACCTGGTCGAGAGCGGCGGCGCGGACCTGCCGACGCAGAAGGAGATCTTCATCCCCGGCGGCCAGATCTTCCGCGACCTGACCAGGCTGTCGGCGGCGGGCGTGCCGACCGTGGCGCTGGTGTTCGGCAACTCCACGGCGGGCGGCGCGTACGTGCCCGGGATGAGCGACCACGTGGTGATGGTCCGGGAGCGGGCCAAGGTGTTCCTGGGCGGTCCGCCGCTGGTCAAGATGGCCACCGGGGAGGAGTCCGACGACGAGTCGCTCGGCGGCGCCGAGATGCACGCCCGGATCAGCGGGCTCGCCGACCACCTGGCCCGCGACGAGTACGACGCGCTGCGCATCGGCCGGCGGATCATCGCCTCGCTCGCCTGGCGCAAGCTGGGCCGGCCGCCGGAGGAGGGCGCGCGGGATCCGGTGTATCCGGCCGACGAGCTGCTCGGGATCGTGCCGGAGGATCTCAAGGTGCCGTTCGACCCGCGGGAGGTGATCGCGCGGGTGGCGGACGGGAGCGAGTTCGAGGAGTTCAAACCGCTGTACGGGGCCTCGCTGGTGACGGGGTGGGCGCGGATCCACGGCTACCCGGTGGGGGTGCTGGCCAACGCGCGCGGCGTGCTGTTCAGCGCGGAGTCGCAGAAGGCCACCCAGTTCATCCAGCTCGCGAACCAGTCGCGCACCCCGCTGCTGTTCCTGCAGAACACGACCGGCTACATGGTCGGCAAGGAGTACGAGCAGGGCGGCATCATCAAGCACGGCGCCATGATGATCAACGCGGTGTCCAACTCGACCGTGCCGCATCTGACCGTCGTCATGGGCGCCTCGTACGGGGCGGGGAACTACGGCATGTGCGGGCGCGCGTACGATCCCCGCTTCCTGTTCGCCTGGCCGAGCGCCAAGTCGGCGGTGATGGGGCCCGCGCAGCTCGCCGGGGTGCTGTCCCTCGTGGGCCGGGCCTCGGCGCGGGCGAAGGGGCAGGTTTACGACGAGGAGGCCGACGCGGCCATGCGCGCGATGGTGGAGGCGCAGGTCGAGGCCGAGTCGCTGGCGTTCTTCCTGTCGGGCCGCCTCTACGACGACGGGGTGATCGATCCGCGCGACACGCGTACCGTGCTGGGCCTGTGCCTGTCGGCGATCAACAGCGCGCCGGTGCCCGAGCCGGCGGGTTACGGGGTGTTCCGGCCGTGATCGACCGTCTGCTCGTCGCGAACCGGGGTGAGATCGCCCGTCGCGTCTTCCGTACGTGCCGTTCGCTCGGCATCTCCACGGTCGCCGTCTACTCCGACCCCGACGCGGGCGCGCCGCACGTGGCCGAGGCCGACCTCGCGGTACGCCTGCCCGGCGCCCGGCCCGCCGACACGTACCTGGACGTGGCACGCGTCCTGGCGGCCTGCCGGGCCACCGGCGCGGACGCCGTGCACCCCGGCTACGGCTTCCTGTCGGAGAACGCGGACTTCGCGCGGGCCGTGCTGGCGGCCGGGCTGGTGTGGGTGGGGCCGCCGCCGGAGGCCATCGCCGCCATGGGCTCCAAGGTCACCGCGAAGCGGCTGATGGCCGAGGCCGGGGTGCCCGTCCTGCCCTCGCTCGACCTGGCGGCGCCCGGGGAGTTCCCGCTGCTGGTGAAGGCGTCCGCCGGTGGGGGCGGGCGCGGGATGCGCGTGGTGCGCGGCCTTGAGGAGCTGGCCGAGGCGGTGGAGTCGGCGCGGCGGGAGGCGTCGGCGGCCTTCGGCGACGGCACGGTGTTCGCCGAGCCGCTGCTGGAGCGGGCCAGGCACGTGGAGGTCCAGGTGCTGGCCGACGGCCACGGGACCGTGTGGGCGCTGGGCGAGCGCGAGTGCAGCGTGCAGCGGCGGCATCAGAAGGTGATCGAGGAGTGCCCGTCGCCGGGCATCTCGGGCCCGGTGCGCGAGCTGCTGCACGAGGCCGCGGTCAGGGCCGCCAGGAAGATCGGCTACGTGGGCGCGGGCACGGTGGAGTTCCTGGTCAAGGGCGACCGGGTGGCGTTCCTGGAGATGAACACCCGGCTCCAGGTCGAGCACCCGGTGACCGAGCTGGTGTACGGCGTCGACCTCGTACGGTCGCAGCTCGAGGTGGCCGAGGGCGCGGCGCTGCCGCCGGAGCCGCCCACCCCCGCCGGGTGGGCGGTCGAGGCGCGGCTGTACGCCGAGGACGACGACCACGTGCCGCAGAGCGGGGTGCTGCGCCGGTTCGAGGTGCCGGGCGGCGGGGCGGGCGGGGTGCGGGTGGACTCGGGCGTGGAGTCGGGGTCCATGGTGTCGCCGCACTATGACGCGATGCTGGCCAAGGTGGTCGCGCACGGCGCGACGCGGGCGCAGGCGGTGCGCAGGCTGGTGGCCGCGCTGCGGCGGGCCAGGCTGCACGGCCTCACCACCAACCGCGATTTGCTGCTGAAAGTCCTGACAAATCGAGATTTTGTGGCTGGTGACACGCACACCGGCTTCCTCGACCCCGGCGGGCCCGTCCGCGGGGACGCGAGCACGCCCGCGGGCCCCGGCGCACTGGCCGCCCTGACCGCGCTGACCGCGCTGTCCGCGCTGTCCGCGCTGGCCGCGCTCG
>NZ_BAAAZP010000025.1:0-7800 GCF_039536965.1 Nonomuraea antimicrobica
CCGTGATGGACAGGCCCGCGATCGAGATCGTCGCGGCCACCAGGCTGATGTAACCGAAGATCGGCTTGCGGCTGAACACCGGCAGGATCTCGGTGATGATGCCGAAGAACGGCAACGCGATGATGTAGACCTCGGGATGGCCGAAGAACCAGAACAGGTGCTGCCACAGCAGCGCGCCGCCGTTCTCGGAGTCGAAGATCTGGGTGCCGAGCTTGCGGTCGGACTCCAGCGCCAGCAGGGCGGCGGCCAGCACGGGGAACGCCATCAGCACGAGCATGCTGGTCAGCAGCACGTTCCAGGTGAACATCGGCATCCGGAACATGGTCATGCCCGGGGCCCGCATGCAGATGATCGTGGTGATGAAGTTGACCGCGCCGAGGATCGTGCCGAGGCCGGACAGCGCCAGGCCCATGATCCACAGGTCGCCGCCGATGCCGGGCGAGTTGATCGCGTTCGACAGCGGCGTGTACGCGAACCACCCGAACGAGGCCGCGCCGCCCGGCGTGAAGAACCCGGAGACGGCGATGAGGCTGCCGAACAGGTAGAGCCAGTAGCTGACCATGTTGAGGCGCGGGAACGCCACGTCGGGGGCGCCGATCTGCAGCGGCATCAGCTCGTTGGCGAAGCCCGCGAACAGCGGCGTCGCGAACATCAGCAGCATGATCGTGCCGTGCATGGTGAAGAGCTGGTTGAACTGCTCGGCGCTGGTGAACTGGAGACCCGGCTGCGCCAGCTCGGCCCGCATGACCAGCGCCATCACGCCGCCGATGAGGAAGAAGGCGAACGACGTGATCAAGTACATGTGCCCGATGATCTTGTGATCGGTCGAGGACATCCACTTGGCGATGATCTGGCCCTTGGTGGTGGGCCTGATCGTCGGCGTCGTGGTCAGGGGTTCTTGGATGGCGGTCACTGGGCACTCCCAGCCTGGGTCGCGATGTACTGGTTCCACTCTTGCTGGTTGACGAGCTTCACCGAGAAGAGCATGCGGCTGTGGTCGACGCCACAGAGCTCGGCGCAGCGCCCGGCGAAGACGCCGGTCCTGTCAAGCGTGGTGATCTCGAACTTCCTGCCGGGGTTGTTCTCGGGGATGCCCGGGATGACGTCACGCTTGAAGAGGAACTCCGGCACCCAGAAGGAGTGGATGACGTCGTCGGTCGACAGATCGAACTCGATCTTCGTCTTCGCCGGCAGCACGAGCTGGGGCCCCTGGTGGTAGTCGCTCACCGGGACGCCGGCGACCGGCTGCAGCGTCTTGCCGTCGACGGTCGTGGTGAAGCGCCAGCTCCACTGGTACGCCTCGACCTTGACCTTGACCGCCGCGTCGCCGTCGACCTTGGTGAGCACGTCGCTGTCGCGGGCGGTGAAGAAGAAGAACACCGACACCATGACGAGCGGGATCAAGGTGTAGAGCATCTCGATCGGCAGGTTGTAGCGAACCTGCGGCGGAAGCTCGGCCTTGGCCCTGCGCTTGCGGTGGAAGATGGCCGCCCACACGATCAGTGCGATGACGACCGCGCCCGTGGCGAGTGCGGCGATCCAGGCCCCGTTCCACAGGTTTTGGACCACGGTGCCCTGCTCGGTGACGTGGTCGGGAAGAAGGCCACGAGACCAGTCGGCCTCGGGGAAGTCATTTGCACACGCCGTAGCAGAGGCCAGCAGCAACGCCAAAGCGGCGGCGCGCGGCACTCTGCGCCGGGCCAACGAACGCCGCGTCGTACGGCGAGTCGGACTCACGGATCGCCTACCCCACAGATGAAGCCCAAGAGACTTTCCCTTGGGCGCTCGTATTTCTTTACAGATGCACAGACTGAATGCAGACACATTAGCGTGCAGGTGCCTCGCCCCACCGCGCGACCCCTCGATGGCCCCGCAAGTGGGACGATGAGTCTCGTGGCGTATTTCGACGCGGCTTCCGGTGAGCCGCTCCACCCCCAGGCGCGCGAGGCGCTGCTGGCGTCTCTCGACGCCGGCTGGGCCGACCCCGCGAGACTCTACGGCCAGGCCCGCCGCGCGCATCTGCTGCTGGAGCAGGCGCGCACGGAGGTGGCCGAGCTGCTCGGCGCGCGCCCCGACGAGGTGTCGTTCACCGCGTCGGGCACGCAGGCCGTGCATCTCGGCGTGCTCGGCACCCTACACGGCAGGCGCAGGGCCGGGCGCCATCTGGTGGTGAGCGCGGTCGAGCACTCCAGCGTGCTGCACGCCGGTCAGGTGCACGAGAGCGAGGGCGGCACGGTCGAGACGGTGGGCGTGGGCCTGACCGGGCGCGTCGACGCCGAGCGGTTCGCCGAGGCGGTGACGCGTCCCGGCACGGCTCTGGCGTGCCTGCAGACGGCCAACCACGAGGTCGGCACCCTGCAGCCGGTGGCGGAGGCGGCGGCGGCCTGCCGCGCGCACGGGGTGCCGCTGCTGGTCGACGCGGCGCAGACGGCCGGCCGGGCGCCGGTTCCGCCGGGCTGGTCGGTGCTGACGGCCAGCGCGCACAAGTGGGGCGGCCCGGCCGGGGTGGGGGTGCTGGTGGTGCGCAAGGGCACGCGGTTCCGCTCGTTCCTGCCGGAGGACGAGCGCGAGCGGCGGCGCGTGCCGGGCTTCGAGAACGTGCCGGCCGTCGTCGCGGCGGCGGCGGCCCTTCGCGCGATGGCCGCGGAGGCGCGGGAGGAGCAGTCCAGGCTCTCCGGGCTCGTGGCCAGGATCAGGGAGACGGTCCCGAAGGCGGTGCCCGACGTGGAGGTCATCGGCGACCCCGTCGACCGGGCCCCGCACATCGTGACCTTTTCGTGCCTGTACGTCGACGGCGAGGCGCTGCTGACCGAGCTCGACAAGGCCGGATTCGCCGTCTCGTCCGGAAGTTCGTGCACCGCTAGTACGCTTCGTCCATCGCACGTTCTTGAAGCGATGGGCGTGCTGACGCATGGAAATGTCCGGGTGTCGCTGCCCAGGGGCACATCCGCGGACGAGGTCGACAGGTTCCTCGCCGTGCTGCCCGACCTGGTGCGCCGCATCCGGCAGGACGCGGGAGTCGCATGACCGAGGTTACCCAGCCGGCTTTGACGATCGACGCGCTCGGGAAGAAGTGCCCGATCCCGATCATCATGCTCGCCGAGCAGATCAACTACGTCCCGCTGAACGCCGTGGTGGCCGTGCTGGCCGACGATCCGGCGGCGTACACGGACGTGCCGGCGTGGTGCAGGCTGAAGTCGCATCGCCATGTGGGCTCGTACGAGCTGCCGGACGGCGGCTGGGCGATCCACGTGAGGCGCAACTACTGAGATTCCCGGCCTGTCCGCTGGTTCCGGATCCGCCGGTTATCTGATCCACCAGGACGCCGTCCCGCCGCGCGAGCCATGGCGGGACGGCGACCCGGGCTCAGGAGTGGTAGCAGCGCAGGTGCCCGGAGATCTCCCCGACCGCCTCGGCGCCGTACGCCGCCCCGAAGCGCTCGATGAAGCTCGTCTGCCCCAGCTCGTACTCCTGGCCGCCCACGCGCTCCAGCACGTGCGTGGCCGTGAGGTTGCCGATCTGCCCGCACCGCTCCAGCGGCAGGCCCCAGGCCAGCCCCGACAGGAACCCGGCGCGGAAGGCGTCGCCGACGCCGGTGGGGTCGGCCTTGCCGCGCTCGGGGGCGGGGGCGACCTGGATGGACGGCTCGCCCTCGCGGTCGATGACGGCGCCCTTGGGGCCGAGCGTGGTGACGCGGACGCCGACCCGGCCCAGGATCTCACCGTCGGACCAGCCGGTCTTCTGCTCGATGAGCCCCTTCTCGTAGTCGTTGGAGAAGAGGTAGGCGGCACCGTCGACGAGCTGGCGGATCTGCTCGTCCTCCATGCGGGCGAGCTGCTGGGAGATGTCGGCCGCGAACGGGATGCCCCGCCGGCGGCACTCGTCGGCGTGGCGGAGCATGGCGTCGGGGTCGTTGGGGCTGATCAGCACCAGGTCGAGCCCGCCCACGCGGTCGGACACGGGCTGCAGCTCGATGAGCCGCGCCTCGGCCATGGCCCCGGTGTAGAACGAGGCGATCTGGTTGTGGTGCTCGTCGGTGGTGCACAGGAAGCGGGCGGTGTGCTGGGTCTCCGAGATGTGCACGGAGCCGCAGTCGACGCCGTGGCGCTCGAGCCACGAGCGGTAGTCGGCGAAGTCGTTGCCGACGGCACCCACGAGGATCGGCTTGAGGCCGAGACAGCCCATTCCGAAGGCGATGTTCGCGGCGCAGCCGCCACGGCGGATCTGCAGGTCATCGACCAGGAACGAGAGCGACACCCGATCGAGTTGCTCGGCGATGAGCTGATCGCCGAAGCTTCCTGGGAAGGTCATCAGGTGGTCTGTCGCGATGGAGCCGGTAACGGCGATGCGCACGGGGTTCTTCTTCCTCGTTGTCAGCAGGCCAATGGGCCCCACGAGAATACGCGAAGGTCCCGCGCGCACAAAGGCGAGCGGGACCTGCCGGCCACCGTCGACCCGTGCTAGTTGAACGAGTCACCACAGGCGCACGAGCCCGTGGCGTTGGGGTTGTCGATGGTGAAACCCTGCTTCTCGATCGTGTCGACGAAGTCGATCGCGGCACCCATCAGGTAGGGGGCGCTCATCCGGTCGGTGACCACGCTGACACCGCCGAAGTCGGACACGACGTCGCCGTCCATCGAACGGTCGTCGAAGAAGAGCTGATAGCGCAGGCCGGAGCAGCCTCCCGGCTGCACGGCGACCCGAAGCTGCAGACCTTCCTCGCCCTGCTGCTCCAGCAGGCTCTTGACCTTGGCCGCGGCCGCGTCGGTCAGGATCAGGCCCTGCGCCGTGGTCTCGCTGCTCTCAACCGTCATCTGCTGACTCCCTAACCCGGCTGTCTGTTTCGACGTCCTACTGATGACGCTACCAACACCCGGCCCATGCCACACATTCCCGGTACCGCATGCCCGGGAATGACCACGTTCGTCCGTGTGTCATCATGAGTATCGTCATAACGACGATAAGGGGGTATGGCCATGGCCACCCAGACTGGGCTGCCGCTCTTCGTCCTCGGCCAGGGCGCCGATCCGCACAGCGAGAAGGGGGTCGAGTGCCCCGGCGAGCTGCCGCCCGCCTCCGACCCCGGCCTGGTGGAACGCGCGCGCAAGGCCAAGGAGGCGCTCGGCGACCGGCTGTTCGTGCTCGGGCACCACTACCAGCGCGACGAGGTCATCCAGTTCGCCGACGTCACGGGTGACTCCTTCAAGCTCGCCAGGCAGGCGGCGGCGCGGCCCGAGGCCGAGTTCATCGTGTTCTGCGGCGTGCACTTCATGGCCGAGTCCGCCGACATCCTGACCTCCGGCGCCCAGAAGGTGATCCTGCCCGACCTGGCGGCCGGCTGCTCGATGGCGGACATGGCCACGTTCGACCAGGTCGAGGAGTGCTGGGAGGCGCTGGAGGACGCCGGGCTGGCCGATCAGGTGATCCCGGTCACATACATGAACTCCAGTGCCGACATCAAGGCGTTCTGCGGGCGCAACGGCGGTGCCGTCTGCACCTCCTCAAACGCCCGGCGCGCGCTGGACTGGGCGTTCGAGCAGGGCGGGAAGGTGCTGTTCCTGCCCGACCAGCACCTGGGCCGCAACACGGCGGTGCTGGAGATGGGCATGTCGCTGGAGGACTGCGTGGTGTGGAACCCGCACCGGCCCTCCGGCGGCCTGACCCGCGAGGAGCTGGAGCGGGCCAGGATGATCCTGTGGCGCGGCCACTGCTCGGTGCACGGCCGCTTCACGGCCGAGTCCGTCGACGACGTACGCGCGCGCGTCCCGGGCGTCAACGTGATCGTGCACCCGGAGTGCCGCCACGAGGTCGTGCTCAAGGCCGACCACGTCGGCTCGACGGAGCACATCATCAAGACGCTGGAGGCGGCCCCCTCGGGCTCGAGCTGGGCCGTCGGCACGGAGCTGAACCTGGTCAAGCGGCTGGCGCGGCAGTTCCCCGACAAGGGGATCTCGTTCCTGGACCGGACCGTGTGCTACTGCTCCACCATGAACCGGATCGACCTGCCGCACCTGGTGTGGGCGCTGGAGTCGCTGGTGCTGGGCGAGGTGGTCAACCAGATCACGGTGGACGACCACACCACCCACTGGGCCAAGGTCGCCCTGGACCGGATGCTGGCCCTGCCGTAAACCCGTTGGCGTCGGTGGCGTGGGAGCCGTCAGGCGAAGTCGTAGCCGACCTTCACGCTGACCGTCAGCGGCCGGCGGCCGGGGTTGACCGAGGGGGCGGACTCGGCGGCCATCGTGGCCATCTGCCGCATCGGCTGCGGCGGCCCCACCGTCAACTCCTCGCTCACCGACACCACGCGCCCCAGCGGCCGTCCGGCCAGCTCCGCGTACTGGGACGCCTTGGCCGCGGCGTCCCTGAAGGCCCTGACGCGGGCCTCCGCCAGCGCCGCGGCCGGGTCGGACACCTCGAAGGCCACCCCGTTGAGCCGGGCCTCCTCCCCCACCCCCGCCACCGTGTCGATGACGTGGTCGGCCCGGCTCACGTCGCGTACGACGACCTCGACCCCCTGCACCGCCCGGTAGGCCGCCACCTTCGGATAGGACTCGTACTCGGGCCCCAGGCCCAGCTCGACCGTCGTCACGTCCTGCGGTGCGACGCCCGCCCGCGCCAGTGCCTGCGCCAGCCTGGCCGCCGCGACCCGCGCGGCGGCGAAGGACTCGGCGGCCGAGGCCCGGCGGACCTCGACGCCCGCGTGCAGTCGCAGGATGTCGGGCGCGGCCAGAACGGTGCCCTCGCCGATCACGGTGATGTCCACGGGCCAGCCCCTTCGCGTGGGTCCCAGTCCCTTGATCCTAGAACGCGACCGCCGGGCCGCAAGGACCTACGACGGTCCGCGGGCGAAGCGCAGGGCCATCTTGTCGAACTCGGCCTTGCTCGGCGCGGTCGCCAGCACCCGGCTGACCCGGCCGGACAGGTCGGCGACGACGGCCTCGTACCCGGCGCCTTTGGAGCGCCAGACCGCCACGTGGTCGTCGTCCCACCAGCCGATGAGCCGTTTGGTGGAGACCGGGATCGTCACCGGCTCGGTGTCGTCGCCCGAGCTGGAGTGGGCGCACAACGACGTGCCGGCCGTCGTGCAGTGGGCCAGGAAGCGGGTGCCCGACGGCGAGAGGTCGTCGCCCTCCACCCACACCGGCGTCCCCACGCCGGACAGGGTGCGCAGGAGCCCGCCGTCGAGGTCGTAGAACTTCATCCGGCCCCCGACCCAGGTGCCCACCGCCTGACCGTCGGCGTCCCAGAAGAAGCGCCACTCCCCCGCGCCCTTCTCCTTGACCTGGAACGCCCGGCCCGTTCCCGCGGCGACGTCGATGATGCCGTAGCCGTACTCGGCGGATTCGCCGTCGGTGTCCTTGTAGAGGGTGACCAGGCCGTACCTGCCGTCGGGGGACCAGCGGGGCGTGGTGGGGAAGACCGGTTTGCGGCTGAGCTTGACGACGCGCCTGTCGTCGGTGGCGTGGTCGACGATGGAGACGGTGGCGAACAGGTCGGTGCTGTAGTCGACGTCGGTGGCCAGGGCGCGGTCGGTGGCGGGGTCGAGGGCGTACTCGAAGTAGCGGGTGTCGCGGGTGAACTCGCCGGTGGCGTACTTCCTGACGTAGAGGCGTTCGCCGCTGTCCAGGGTGTAGGAGGCGAGCCTGATGGGGTCGGTGTCGCGCTCCTGGAGCCGTACCGACGTGCCGGGCAGCGTGACCGAGCGGGTGGCGGGCGGGCTCGCGGCGGGTGTGGTGGGGGCGGTCGTGGTGGGGGTGCTCGTCGTGGCGGTGCTCGTTGTGGGGGTGTCGGCGGCGGCCG
>NZ_BAAAZP010000026.1:0-21347 GCF_039536965.1 Nonomuraea antimicrobica
GCCGTCGTCGAGCGCGCCGTCGCCCTGGGCGTCCCGATGATGGGCGGCGCGGGCGGCGGCGCGGACGCCGCCGGCGCGGCGGAGCAGGCGCGGGTGGCGGCCGATCTGGGGGCGGACGGCGTGCTGGTGTTCCCGTCGGACGGCGACCGGGTGGCGCTGCACGAGGAGGTGTGGCGGGCGGCCCGCCTGCCGATGATCGCCTTCGACCTCTACACCAGCCCATGCCCTCCCGGGGCGATGCGCGAGATCCTGGAGCACCCGGGCGTGGCGGGTCTCAAGACGGCCCTGCTGTCGGACGCGATGGGCTGCCAGCGCGCGATCGCCCTGGCCAGGGAGGCGGGCAGGCTGGCGATCACCGGTGAGGACCGCATGTTCGGCCCGTCGCTGCTGTGGGGCGCCGAGGCGGCCCTGGTCGGGATCGCGGCGGCGAGCGTGGGCGTGACGGCCGCCGTGCTGGAGGCGTTCGAGGGGGCCGATCTGCGCGCGTTCGTGGAGGCGTCGGGACGGCTCGACCGGCTGGCGCGGGCCACGTTCACCGAGCCCATGGAGGGCTACGTGCAGCGCATGCTCTGGCTGGCCGCGGCCGAGGGCCGCGTCCCCGAGTCGCACGCGCGAGACCCGTACGGCCCGCCCCTCCCGGAGGAGGAGCGGGCCGCGGTGGTCCTCGCCGGGGCCGCCGCCGCCCCGATCACAGCGCCCCGATGACGGTGGCGCTGTGACGGTGGCGCTGTGACGGTGGCGTGCGCTATCGGCCGTCGATGGCGACGCGGACGAGGTCGCGTCCGCGCACCGCGTACAGCGCCCGCCCCGAGGGGTCGAGCGCCAGCTTCGGCTCGCCCCCGAACCACTGCCCGGCCAGCCCGGAGACGATCGGCTCGGCCGCGAACGCGGTCAGGTCGATCTTGTAGATCCGGTCGCCGTCCGTGCAGTACGCGACCCGGCCGGTGACGAACAGCTCCCCGCCCTTCGACCCGACCGCGAGCGTCCGGGTGACCTTCCTGCGCCGGAGATCGAACTCGAACACCTCACCCGTGTTCGCCAGGCCGTAGAGGAAGGTCCTGCCGAAGGACAGCGAGGAGATCTGGCGGACGCCGGGCATCGGCTCCACCTGCCAGAGCAGCCTCCGCCCGACCAGGTCGAACGCGGCCAGGCGGGCGGTCGTCGTGACCGGCGGCAGGCCGAGGCCCTCCTGGGTGTGGGTGCCGAGGTAGGCGACGCCGCGCCGGGCGGCGACCGAGTAGACGGTCTGGCGCTCCACCACCGGCCGGTACGTCGCGTACTCGCCGGTTCGGGGTGAGTAGAGGGAGAGTGCGCCGTTCATGTGGCCGGGCTCCGGCTGGGTGGGCATCACGATCAGGCCCGTCCTGTCGTCGTGGGCCAGGTCCCGCGGGCGGTCCTGCTGGTTGCCGGTACGGGCGACCAGGTCGGCCTCGGCCGAGCCCGCGCGGTGCGCGTACAGGGCGGCCTGGGTGTAGACGCCCAGGTACGTGGTGCCGCCGACGGTGAGCAGGGTCTTCGGCTCGCCCGCGATGCCGAGCCTGGTGACCTCGCCGGTGGCGAGGTCGTGCACGTCGGCGCCGCCCTTGCCGCCGACGTAGACGCGCCTGCCGTCGGAGTGCACGGACATCGGCTCCTCCGGCGCCGTCTTGAAGCCGCGCTGCACCAGGTTGAGGTAGTCGAGCGAGCCGGTCGCCGGGTCGTGGACGAAGACCGCGCTGTCCTGGACGCCGTAGATCCGGCCCTCGTGGGCCAGCAGCCGGTGGGTGGCCGCCTCGAAGTACGGGACGCCCAGCACCTCCAGCTCCCCTGACGCCAGGTCGTAGCGGTAGAACGTGCCCGAGGGGCGGCCCGCGAAGTAGACGTGGCCGTCGTGGATGAGCACCGAGACGATGTACTTCTCGCCCGGGGCGGTGGCCTTGACGAGCCGGTGGCCGTGCGGCGCGGCCTTCTCCAGCATGAGCAGTTCGGCCTGCGAGTTCAGGCCGCAGGCCAGGTGGGTGTCCGACATGCTCATGCTGGCGACCCAGTCGCGGTCGGCCAGGGACGCGGGGAGGAGCTCGCGCTTCTCGCCGGTCACGCGGTCGATCGCGATCAGGTGGGCGTTGGCGCCGACGCCCGCGTAGACGTGGGTCTCGTCGGCCTGGATGCTGCGGACGTACGCCTCGCCGGGGGCGGGCTCGCCCAGGTCGCGGCTCGTGCCGGTGGCGGGGTCGTACTCCCAGACGCGGCCCGGCTCCGAGGTGCCCAGGTAGACCTTGCCGTCGGGGGAGGAGGCCATGGTCCAGATGTAGCGGTCGGGATATTCGGCGACCTTGGTGACCTGGTTGGTGGTGGTGTCGAGCCGGAACAGGTCGGATCTCGCGTGGGTGCCGATGTAGACGTCGGTGCCCGTCCGGCACATCGCCCAGATGCCGACGCCCGTCGGGATGTCGAAATGGGCCGTGACCGAATCCTGGGCGAGGTCGTATGCGCCGACCACGTTGGGCGAGAGGCCGCGCGAGCCCGCGTAGAGCACGCCGCCGACGAACTCGCCGTTGCCGAGCGGGCTGGCGACGCTCGCCGGGCCCAGGCCGGTGACGGTGCCTTCCGGCTGCGGTGGTGCGGTCTGGTGGGGGCGCTGGTGGGTGCGGGCGCGGGCTTGGGCGGGCTGGGCCGTGAGGGTCGCGGCGGCCGTGGTCGCGGCGGCCGCGAGGAGGAATCGACGGCGGGGGATCATGCGCGGGACTCCCTTGTGAAGTTTCGCCGCACGCTATAACGGACTAGGCCGTAATGTCCAGATCCTTGAGTTGGAAAAGCTCCGCGGCGTTGCGCCAGGCGACCAGTTCGGCGGCCTCGGCGGTGAGACCCGCCGCGGCGACCGCCCCGAACGCCGACGACGGGTCGATCAGGGTCGCGTCGGTGCCGAAGAGCAGCCGGGCCGGATCCACGCCCGCCGCCACCTCGGCGATGCGGCCCGCCGGGGCGTGCGACCAGCAGGGCTCCAGGTAGAGGCGGTCGCAGGCGACGGCGGCCGCGACGGCGTGCCTGAACCCGTCCGCGCCCATGTGCCCGGCGATTACCCGCATGCCCGGGATGTCCAGGCAGAGGGCGGCCAGGTCGAGCACCGAGGTGCCCCAGGTGTGCACGAGGGCCGGGCGTCCCGTCTCGGCGACCAGCGTCAGCGCGTCGCGGAGCTGGGGGGAGGTGACGGGTGAGCCCGTGTAGTCGGTGTGGATCTTGACGCCGACGAACCTGCCGCCCGGCAGGTACGCGCGCAGGTCCCGCTCCGCCTCGCGCAGCCGGCGCGGGTTGACCGTCACGTAGCCGAGCAGGCGGTCCTGGCCCTCCAGGTACGCGGCCAAGGCGCGGTTGCCCGCCGGGGCGTCGTAGATGACCGCCTCGGTGGCCGAGACGATCGCCCGGTCGATGCCGTAGCGGTCCATGGTGGCGAGGTTCGCCTCGGCCACGTCCATGGTGAAGAACCACGGGCCCCAGTGGGCGTGCACATCGATGATCACGACTACGGCCTCCTCACGGCCTCGGCGGCCTCGGCAGGGGTCGGCGGGGGCGGTGAGGGCTCGGGGGAGAGCAGCCTCTGCGCGTTGCCGCCGGCCACGGCGGCGATCTCCTCGGCCTTCAGCCCGCTGGTGGCCAGGCGCAGGAGGGGGACGAGGGGTTCGTAGTGGGGAGCGCGTGAGCCGTACAGCAGGCGGTCCGCGCCGAGGTGGGCGGCGGCGAGCTCCAGCGCGTCGGGGGAGTTGAGCAGGCGGGTGGAGGTGTGGAAGCCGGGCTCGTCCGCGGCGGCGACCAGGAAGTCGCCCAGGTGGTAGAAGTGCGTGTCGAGGAAGACCACGCTGGCTCCGAGCCCGGCGAACGGCTGCCAGAACCTGCGCACGTCGCCGCCGGTCAGCACCACCAGGCCCAGCCGCGCCGCCCGCCGGGCGACGTGCCGGACCGACGGGAACCCCGCCTCGACCCCCTGCTCGTCGGGGAACAACCGGACGGCCATGACACCGGCCTCAGCCAGCCGGTCCAGCTCGCGGGCCGCGCCGATCGGGTCGCGCAGATCCAGCCCCCCGACGGGAACGACCGGCGGCCGGGACGCGCCGTCACCCGGAGCCGCCGGAGCCGCCGGAGCCGCCGGAGCCCCGGGCGCGACCGGCGCGGCGGCCAGTGCGAGCAGCTCGTCGTTGCCCGAGCGCATGTCGAACAGCGCCGCCCGCAGGCCCACCACCGCCGCCGCCCGGATCCGGTGGGCGCCGAGCGTCGCGAGCACCGAGGCGGGGGCGCCGGGCGGGCCGTCGCGGTCCGGGTACGCCCCGAACAGCACGTCCACATCGAGCGCCACCTCCAGCCCGCCCATCAGCCGCCACGCGTCGAAGGGAATAGCGGGCTCATCCTTAATCACCATGTGGGGCATCATGTCATTGACGAACAGTGCGAATGAATTTACGGTCTGGACCAAAACTGATCGAAATCGAATTGCGAGGTGGGCCCATGATCCGCTCCTCCCTGGTCGTCCTGGCCGCGCTGTTACCCGCGCTCCTCACGGGACCGGCCGCTCAGGCGGCGGCCTGCGAGGCTCCGGCGGTGGAGCGGTTCGGCCCGGCGTCGCTCACCGGTGCGATCGTGGGCGCGGCCGTGCACGACGGGCACGCCTACGTCGTCACCCGGGGGCTGAAACCGCCCGTGCTCGCCGACATCGACCTGGCGACCCGCAAGGTCGTCAGGAGCGTCCCGCTGCCGGACGGACCGGCCGCGGGCGAGCCGGAGGGCGCGTGGGCGATGGCGGTGTCCGGCGGGAAGATCTACGTCGGCACCTACCCGGTGCCCGACCTGTATAGCTTCGACCCGGCCACGGGTGTCGTGCGGCATCTGCAGTCGTTCGGGAAGAACGGCGGGTTTGTGTGGAGCCTGGCCGCCGCTCCCGACGGCACGCTCTACGCGGGCACCTACCCCGACGGCCGGGTCAGGGAGTACGTGCCAGGCACGGGCGCGGTGCGCGACTTCGGCGTGCTGGCCCAGGGCGAGCGGTACGTGCGCGCGGTCGCCGCCGACGCCGCCCACGTCTACGCGGGCCTGCTCGACAAGGGCAAGCTCGTCCGCATCTCCCGCGCGGACGGCGCGGTGCGGGAGCTGGCGAGCGGCCCGGCCGGCATCGGCGCGGTCGCCGAGCACGGTGACCGCGTGCTGGCGGCGAGCGGGTCCGTGCTGATCGATGTGCGCGAGGACGGCACCGACGAACGCCGCGCCACCCTGCCGGACGGCACGATCGACACGCTGACCGTCGCCGCCGACGGCACCGTCTACGCCACCTCGCGCCCTGACGGCGCCGTCCACCGCTACCGCACGGGCGAGGCCGCGTTCACGAAGGTCGCCGACCCGCCCTCGCCGGGCGACGAGACCAGGCGGCTGCAACTCCTCGACGACGACACCCTGCTCGGCTTCGCCGGCAGCGGCGGCATGTGGTGGCTGGACCTGCGCACGGGCGCGTCCACGTTCTCCGACCTGATCGACGCCGGCCTGCCCGCCGGCCCGGAACGGCCGCAGAGCATGCTCCTCGTGCCGAACCGCGCCGTCTACGTGGGCGGCCACTTCTCGATGGAGGTGCTCGACCTGCGTACCGGCGGCAAGCGCAGGTTCCGGATGCCGGGCGAGCCGAAGGACCTCGTACGGCGCGGCGAGAAGATCTACGCCGCCATGTACCCCAGCGGCCAGATCGTCTCGGTCGACCTGCGCACCGACGAGGTACGCGGCGTCGGCTTCCTCGGGCACGGCCAGCAGCGGCCCTGGGACATCGAGTACGACCCCGCCACCGGCAAGCTCGTGGTCGCCAGCGCCCCGCTCGGCGCCAGGCTGAACGGCGCGCTGTCCGTCGTGGACCCCGACACCGGGCGGATCGACGTCTACGAGGGCGTCCTGCCGGACCAGAGCCTGATGAGCCTCTCGCTCGACCCCCGAGGCGGCGTCGTCTACCTGGGCGGCGACGTGCTCGGCGGCGGCGGGACCCCGCCGGTCAGGACGTCCGCGTCCGTCGCCGCCTTCGACCTGCGCGCCCGTGAGCTGCTCTGGCAGGTGGACCCGATCGCGGGACACCGCACCTTCCAGGACGTCAAGGTCCAGGACGGCCTGCTGTACGGCGTCTACAAGCGCGACTCGGGCACCTGGATCGCCCTCGACCTGGCGACCAGGACGGTGGTGCGGCAGGGCAAGCTCTCCGGGTACGGCGAGCTGACCACGCATCGGGGCAGGGTGTTCGCGTCCACGTTCTTCGGCGGCGGGAACGCCTACGAGCTGGGCGCCGAGGCGAGGCTCCTGGCCACCGGGCTCGGCGACGAGTGGTACACCAACCCGCAGGCGCACTTCGAGCCCGGCTCCTGGCGGGCCTGGACGCTCGCGGGCCGGGACCTCGCCAGGGTCCGGCTCGACCCGCGCTGCCCGCCCTTGACCGTCACTCCCTGACCCCCTAGGTTTCGGTCTGTGCCGAAATATGTGATCGATGCTCACCGGCTCATCGGCCCCGTGCCGTTCGACGACCTGCCGGCGGACCCGCGGGGCGAGATGGACCGGCTGGGCATCGAGCGGGCCTGCGTCACCCACACGCTCAGCCTCTACTCCGATCCGCAGGCGGGCAACGAGGCCCTGGCTGCGCTCGGCGACTCCCGGCTCGTCCCGGTGCCCGTGGTGGTGCCGGGGGAGACCAGGGACGAGCTGGACGGCGTACGGATGATCAGGCTCTGTCCCGAGCTCCACCGCTTCGACCTCACGGGGCCGTCCGCTCTGCGCCGCCTGGCCGCGATCGGCCTTCCCATGGCGATCGACCTGGACGAGACCTCGCCCGCCCAGCTCCGCCACCTCGCGGATCGCCTGCCCGGCCAGGCGATCCTCGTGCTCAACCCCGGCTACCGCAGGTTGCGTGCGCTGGCCGAGCTGATGACCGAGGCGCCGAACGTACGAGCCGAGATCGGCACCGTCAACACGCAGGGCGGTGTCGAATGGCTGGCCGCGCGATTCGGCGCGGGGCGGCTGGTGTTCGGCACCGGCGCGCCCGTCGCCGACGACTGCGGGCCGCGCTTCCTGCTCGACCACCTCGACCTGCCCCCGGACGACGTCGACCGGATCGCCGCCGGGACGCTGGAGGAGCTGCTGTGATCCTCGACGCCCACGGCCACGTGGGGACCTGGCCCGACTTCCTCATCCCCGAGCCCACCGCCGAGCACCTCGTGACCGTCATGGACCGGATCGGCGTCACCGCGATGGGCATCAGCCACCTGCTCGCCGTCGGCCCGGACGCCGTCCGGGGCAACGAGTCCGCCATGGAGATCGCCGCGCGCTTCCCCGGCAGGTTCGGAGTGTGGCAGGTCTACAACCCGCACCACCGCACCCCGCTCGCGGGCGACGGCGTGTGGGGGGTCAAGCTCCATCCCGACGTGCACCGGTGCCGCCTCGACGACCCCCTGTACGAGCCGGTGTGGCGGCTCGGCCTGCCCGTCCTCGCGCACGGGCAGACGGACTCGCCGTGGAGCGACCCGGCGCAGTTCGCCGCCGTCGCCGCCCGGCACCCGGACGTACGGCTGATCATGGGACACACCGGGCTCTGGCCGTACGGGTTCGGCCGCGCGGCCCGGCTCGTGGCCGACCACCCGAACGTCTTCCTTGAGACGTGCGGCTCGAAGATGACCGGCCGCTGGATCGCCCGGCTCGCCGCTCTCGCGGGGGCGGAGCGGGTGCTGTTCGGCTCGGACGCCTGCTTCCTCGACCTGCGCACGGGCTACGGCCGGGTCGCGCTGGCCCCGCTCACCGAGGCCGACCGCGCCCTCGTCCAGGGCGGCAACCTGGCCCGGCTCCTCGGCCTCGACTCCGCCGCGCTCCCTGACGTCGGCTCCGCCCGGCTCCCCGGCCCCGGCCCCGACTCCGACTCCGGCTCCGGCTCCGGCTCCGACGCGAAGGGACGCCTCTCGTGACGCTCGCCATCCACGGCGGCACTCCCGTCCGCTCGACCCCCTGGCCCGCCTGGCCGCCGCCCCCCGACTCCGCGCAGCGCGCGCTGGTCGCCGAGGTGCTGGAGAGCGGCCTGTGGGGCGCCGCGCAGGGCGGTACCGTCGTCACGGACCTGGCCGCCGCGTTCGCCCGCCGCTCCGGCGTCCCGTACGGGGTCGCCTGCGGCAACGCGACGCTGGGCCTGTTCGCCGCGCTGCTCGGCCTGGGCGTCGGCAGGGGGGACGAGGTGATCGTCCCTGCGTACACGTTCGTGGCCTCGGCCACCGCGGTGCTGCTGGCCGGGGCCACCCCCGTGATCGTCGACGTCGACCCCACCGACCTGCACCTGTCCACGGGGGCCGTGGCGGCGGCCGTGACCGGCAGGACGTCGGCCATCATGCCCGTGCACCTCGCGGGCAGCCCCGCGGCCATGGACCCGCTGAACGACCTGGCCGCCCGCCACGGCCTGGCGGTCGTGGAGGACGCGGCCCAGGCGCACGGCGCGACGTACAAGGACCGCCCGGTCGGCGGCCTGGGCGACGCGGGCGTCTACAGCTTCCAGGCGAGCAAGGCGATGACCGCCGGTGAGGGCGGCCTGATCGTCTGCCGCGACGAGGCCGTGCACGAGCGGGTCTGGTCGGTCTGCAATGTCGGACGCAGGCGGGGCGGCCAGTGGTACGGCCACCCTTCGGTCGGCTGGAACCTGCGCCTGACCGAGCTGCAGGCCGCCCTGCTGCTGCCCTGGCTGGACCGCCTCGACGCGGAGATCGACCGCAGGAACGCCTTCTGCGCGGCCCTGGAGCGGGAGCTGGCCGCGGTTCCCGAGGTCGGCGTGGTGCCCCGGCCGGAAGGCGTCACCCGCGACTCGCGCCACCTGCTCATGCTGCGGATGGACACCGGCGTGGACCGCGCGTTCCTGCTCGCCGCCATGGCCGCGGAGGGCGTGCCGCTGGACGCCGGATACCCGCCGCTCGGCACGATGGCCGCCCTCACCTCCGAGGGCGCCCGCGTCGAGCCGTGCCCGGCGGCCGAGGAGGCCGCCAGGACCGTGGTGTGGGTCCGCCAGGCGATGCTCATGGACGAGCCCGCGGCCGCCGCCGACGTCGCCGAGGCCCTCGCGAAGGTCCTCTCGGCCGGCGGGGACGCGTCACCGGCATAGCCCCGGCGCCCTTGAACCTCAGGTCAGGGCGTCGAGGGCGCGGTCGACGTCGGCCTCCGTCGTGTAGACGTGGAAGCTCGCCCGCACCCGCCCCGCCCGTACCGCCGCGCGGATTCCGGCCGCCCGCAGCCGTTCGCCCGGGGCGTCCACCGAGACGATGGCCGAATCGGACGGCTCTAGCCCCAGCCCCGCCCGGAACCGGTTGGCGAGCGCGACGTCGTGGTCACGGACGCGCTCGACGCCGATCTCGTTCAGCAACTCCAGCGCGGGAGCCGCGCCGACGAAGGAGAACCACGCCGGGGACAGGTCGAAGGCCCGCGCGTCGTCCCGCAGCCGCAGCGGCGGGCCGTAGTAGGAGCCGCCCTCGTCCGCGCCCGCGTACCAGTTGGCGGCCAGCGGGCGCATGCGCTCGCGCAGGCGCGGCGACAGGTACGCGAACGCCGCCCCCCGGGGCGCCATGAGCCACTTGTACGCCGCGCACGCCAGCGCGTCCACGCCCTCGACCCCCACGGGCAGCCAGCCGCAGGCTTGGGAGCCGTCGGCGAAGACCAGCGCGTCGTGAGCGCGGGCGGCGGCCACGATGTCGGCCAGCGGAGCCACCTCCCCGGTGGCCGACTGCACCAGGCTGAACGCCACCGCCGCGGTGCCGGGCGTGATCGCGTCGGCCAGGCGGTCGGCGGGCACCGTCACGACCTCGGCGGCCACGGCCCAGGGGAACAGGTTGCTGGTGAACTCGACCTCGGGCACGACGACCCTGGCGCCTGGCGGCAACGCGGTGGCCACGACGGACATGATCTGCGAGACGGTCGAGCCCACGCTCACATCGGTGACCGGGGCGCCGACCAGCCGGGCGAAGGCGGCACGGGAACGCCCCACCGAGGCGTCCCACGGCTTCCAGTCGGTGCTGCCGTGCCGCCATTGGGTCAGCACGGCCTGCAACTCCTCGAAGGCGGGACGGGGCGGCAGACCGTAGGAGGCGGTGTTGAGCCAGCCCGGTTCGGCGTCCCAGAGCTTGGCTGTCGTGGCGAAATCCATGGCCCCAGCCTAGGGACGGCCGGTCGCGAGGAGGACAAGCCGCAAGCCTTTCACCCCACTCAGCGGCGATAGGTCATGTCTAATCTTCTATTGACATGACTAATCGCTACAACCAGTATTTGGCCATGTCAGAACGTGACCTCCTGCTTCATGTGAAGATCCGCATGGCGCTGGAGGCACGTATCCGCTCCGGCCAATGGGGCCCCGGCACCCGGATCCCCACGGAGGCGGGGCTCTGCGAGGAGTTCGGGGTGTCGCGCATCACCGTGCAGCGGGCCCTGCGCGACCTCGCCGACGCCGGGCTCATCGTACGTTTCCGCAGGCGCGGCAGCTTCGTGGCGCAGGCGATCGGCCGGAACAACCTGCTGCGCTTCACCGGCCTGCTGATCCAGGGACCGGAGCTGCCCGGCGACCACCGGGTCGTCTCGGCGCGGGTGCTGCCCGCGAGCGCGGCGCGGCTGCGGCTGCCGGGCGTGCCCGGCGAGGAGGCGGTCATTCAGATGGAACGCCACAAGCTGAACGGTGACGGCGAGGTAGCCCACACCGAGGTGCAGGTCCTGCCCTTCCGGCTCGCCCCCGACCTGCTCGACCAGCCGTTAGAGCCGCTGACCACCCACGCCTACCTGCGCGACCGCGGGGTCGAGCTGGTACGCGCCAGGCTCTACGTGGAGCCGCACGTCCTGGACGAGGCGCAGGCGGAGCTGTTCGGGCTGGCGGTGGGCCGGCCCGTGTTCCGCTGGACGCGCGAGACCTGGACGCGCCGCGGCGAGATCGTGGAACTTCTGGAGGCGATCGTCCCCGCCGGGTCCGAGCGCTTCTACGTGGAGACCGACCTGAGCGGCTCCGCCCACCACAACTGAACCATCCCCCGTACGAGATCGGCTCACCCGAACGCCGTCACCCCCGACGGCCACGGCGTCAAGCTCGTCCCCGTCGCCGTCCCCGTCTTCGGCGACATCGGCCATCTCGCACAGAATCGCCCCCTTCGGAGGTCGCCTTGACATCCAGATCTCTGACCGCCGTACTCGCAGCCGCTACGCTCGCCCTCGCCTCCTGCGGCGCCCCCACCCCCTCGGCCGCCCCCGGCACGCTGGTCGTCGCCGGGTACGGCGGCTCGTACGAGGAGGCGTTCAAGGAGTCGGTCATCCCCGGCTTCGAGCAGTCGTGCTCCTGCCGGGTCACCTACATCGCCGGCAGCTCCACCGACACCGTCGCCAAGCTGACGGCGCAGAAGGACGCCCCGCAGATCGACGTCGCCCTCATCGACGACGGCGTGCAGAACCAGGCCGTCGAGGCCGGTCTGCTGGCCCCCCTCGACCCCGGGACCGTCACGAACCTGGCCGGCGTCATCGACCTCGCCCGGCTGCCCGGTGACGTGGGCGTCGGCTTCTCCCTGAACGCGACCGGCCTCGCCTACAACCCCGACTACTACGCCGAGCACGGCCTGCCCGCCCCCAGGAGGCTGGCCGACCTGGCCGATCCGAGGCTCAAGGGCAAGCTGGTGATGCCGTCGATCACGCAGACGTACGGGCTGGGCGCGCTGCTCATCGCCGCCAAGGTCGGCGGCGGCTCCGAGCACGAGATCGACCCCGGTTTCGCGGGCGTAGAGAAGGTCGCGGCCAACGCCGTCACGTTCGACACCACGGCCGACGTGTCCAATTACTTCCTCCAAGGGCAGGCCGTGGCCTCGATCTGGGGTAACTCCAGGGTGCAGATGCTGGCCAAGAAGGGATACCCGGTGCGGTTCGTCTATCCGGAGGAGGGCGCGTTGCCGCTCATCGCCACCGTCAACGTCGTGAAGCTGGCGCCGCACCCCGACCTGGCCCAGAAGTTCGTCAACGCGCTCCTGGAGCCGTCGGCGCAGCGGACGATGGCCGAGTCCAACTTCAACGGCCCGGTGGTCGAGGGCGTCGAGCTCGACCCCGCGCTGGCGGAGAAGGTCGTCGGCCAGGACCGGGCCGCGGGCCTGCGCAAGCTCGACTGGGGCGTGATCAACAAGAACCGGTCCGCCTGGACGGACCGCTGGAACAAGGAGATCGAGACCTCATGACCAGGCTGCTCGCCGCGGCGCTGGCCCTCACCGGCCTGGCGGCCTGCGCCCCGCCCGGCCCGACCGCCACGGCGGGCAAGCTCGTCGTGGCCGGGTACGGGGGCTCCTACCAGGAGGCGTTCGAACAGGCCGTGGTGCCGGAGTTCGAGAAGTCGTGCTCCTGCGAGGTCACCTACATCGCCGGCAGTTCCATCGACACCGTGGCCAAGCTGAAGGCGCAGAAGGACGCCCCGCAGATCGACGTCGCGCTCATCGACGACGGGCCGCAGGCCCAGGCCGCGTCGGCGGGGCTGCTGGCCAAGCTCGACCCCGACGCCGTCACCCGCCTGGACAAGGTGGCGCGGGTGGCCAGGATCCCGGGCGACGTCGGCGTCGGGTTCGCGCTGACCGCGACCGGGCTGGCCTACAACACCAAGTGGTACGCCGAGAACGGCCTGCCCGCCCCCAGGAAGCTGGCCGACCTGGCCGACCCGAGGCTCAAGGGCAGGGTCGTGCTGCCGTCGATCACGAACACGTACGGCGTGGGCGCCCTCATCCTGGCCGCCCGTGAGGGCGACGGCTCGATCGACTCCGGCTTCGCCGGGCTGGAGAAGGTGGCGGCTAACGCCTTCACCTTCGACGCCACGGCCGACGTGTCCAACTATTTCCTCCAGGGGCAGGCGGTCGCCACGGTCTGGGGCGGCTCGCGGGTGGAGACGCTGGCGGACAAGAGCTTCCCGATCTCGTTCGTGTATCCGGAGACGGGGGCCATCCCGCTGCTGGCCACCGCGAACGTGGTCAACCGGGCGCCGCACCCCGAGCTGGCGCAGCGGTTCGTCAACGCCCTGCTGGAGCCGGGCATCCAGGAGCGGCTGGCCGCCGAGGGCTACGACGGGCCCACCGTCACCGACGCCCACCTCGAACCCGAGCTGGCCAAGCGGGTCGTCGGCTCCGAGCAGGCGGCGCACATGCAGCCGCTGGACTGGCGGGACGTCAACAGCAAGCGCGCCGCGTGGACCGACCGGTGGACGAAGGAGATCGAGCAGTGACGAGCACGACCGAGGCCCCCGCCGAGGCCACCGCCGCGCGGCGCGGGCGGCTGCGACTGAACGGCGTGCGCAAGGCACTGGGCGGCAAGGAGGTCGTCTCCTCCGTGGACCTGGAGACCGAGCCCGGTGAGTTCCTCACCCTGCTCGGCCCGTCCGGCTGCGGCAAGACGACGACCCTCAACATGGTCGCGGGACACCTGACCGCCGACGGCGGCGTGATCGAGGTGGACGGCCGCGACGTGACCGCCGTGCCGCCGCACCGCCGTTCCATGGGCATGGTCTTCCAGTCGTACGCCCTGTTCCCGCACATGACGGTCGCCGACAACGTGGCCTTCGGCCTGCGCATGCGCAGGGTCCCGGCCGCGCGGCGCAGGAGGCAGGTCGCCGAGGTGCTGGAGATGGTGGGCCTGGACGGCCTGGCCGAGCGGCACCCGCGCCGGCTCTCCGGCGGCCAGCAGCAGCGCGCGGCCCTGGCCAGGGCGCTGGTCATCCAGCCCGACCTGCTGCTGCTCGACGAGCCGTTCTCCAACCTCGACGCCCAGCTCCGGGTACGCCTGCGCGACGAGGTCGCCGCCCTGCAGCGTCGCATCGGCACCACCACGATCCTCGTCACCCACGACCAGGAGGAGGCGCTGGCCGTCTCCGACCGGATCGCGGTCATGGCCGACGGCGTCATCCAGCAGCTCGACCGGCCCAGGGAGATCTACCTGCGGCCCGCCACGGACTTCGTGGCCCGGTTCATCGGCGAGGTCAACGCCCTCGACGGCACCGCCCAGGGCCCCGCCGCCGACGGGTACGCCTGCCGGGTCGCGGGCCGGACCGTGGCCGCCACCCCGGCGGGCGAGCCCCCGGCCGAGGGCGCCGCCGTGCGCCTGTACGTGCGGCCGGAGGTCGTCCGCGTCGGCCCCGGAGGAGTCGGTTCCGGAGGAGTCGGCCCCGGAGAAGTCGGCCCCGGAGAAGTCGGCCCGGGAGAAGTCGGCGCAGGGGGAGAGGGGCTGCGCGGCACCGTCAGGGAGACCCGATTCCTCGGCTCGCGCATCCGCTGCGTGGTCGCCACCCCGGCCGGTGAGGTGCGGGCGGCGCTGCCGTTCGACGCGCGG
Organism: Nonomuraea antimicrobica; assembly: GCF_039536965.1. NCBI lineage: Bacteria > Bacillati > Actinomycetota > Actinomycetes > Streptosporangiales > Streptosporangiaceae > Nonomuraea > Nonomuraea antimicrobica. The sequence goes on from NZ_BAAAZP010000026.1 coordinate 14,332, forward strand.
GTGCCCGCGCAGGGGGAGGAGGTGACCTGCTCGTGGCGGCCCTCGGACGCCTCGCTGACGGCCCGGTGAAAAGGCGGGCGGGCACGCCGCGCCGGCGTACGGGCCTGCTGCTCGCGCTGCCCGCCGTCGCGATCTTCGCGCTGCTGTTCGTGGCGCCGCTGTTCACGCTGGTGGCCAACAGCTTCAGGACGCAGACCGGCGCCTTCACCCTCGACAACTACGCGCGCTTCCTCGGCGACCCCTTCTACCGGGGCGTCCTGTGGAACACGCTCAGGGTCGCCGCCCTGACCACGGCCGGCTGCCTGCTCGTCGGCTACCCGTTCGCGCTCTACCTGCGCGGCCGCTCGCCGCGCGTGCGCAACTGGCTGGCGCTGCTCCTGCTGTCGCCGCTGCTGATCAGCATGGTCATCCGCGCGTACGGGTGGCTCGTGGTGCTCGGGCCGGCCGGCCCCGTCGCCTCGGTCATCGCGTGGCTCGGGCTCACCCCGCCGCAACTGCTCTACAACGACACCGCCGTGCTCGTCGGCATGGTGCACGTGATGCTGGCGTACATGGTGCTGCCGCTCATGGGCAGCCTCGACCGGATCGACCCGACGCTCGTGCCCGCCGCCAAGGGGCTGGGCGCGGGCGGCTGGACCTGCTTCTGGCGGATCACGCTGCCGCTGTCGGCGCCCGGCATGCTGGCCGGGGCGATGATCGTGTTCAGCCTGACCGCGTCCAGCTTCGTCACCCCGGCCATCCTCGGCGGGCCGAAGGTCAAGCTCATGCCGTACTTCGTCTACACCCAGGCCACCACCACGCTCGACTGGCCGTACGCGGCGGCGATCGGGTTCGTGCTGGTCGTCGTCACGACGGGGCTGCTGCTGGGCTACTCGCGGCTGTTGCGGCGGGGGCGCGGGGAGGCGGTGTTCGGATGACGCGGCTGTCGCGCGTGCTCGGCGGCGCGTTCGCGGCGCTGGTCGGGCTGTTCCTGGTCGCGCCCGTGGCCGTCACCGTGGCCTCCTCGCTGACCGCCACCTCGTACGTGACGTTCCCGCCGCGGGGCATCACGCTGCGCTGGTACGCGGAGGTGTTCCAGAAGCCGGAGTTCCTGTCGTCGTTCGCGCTCAGCGCCGGGGTGGCGCTGGCCGCGGCGGCGGTCTCCGCGGTCGTGGGGCTGGCCGGCGGGCTGGCCATCCACCGTTACCGCTTCCCCGGACGCGGCCTGCTGGAGGCCGTGCTGTCGAGCGCGTTCGCGGTGCCCACGATCGTGCTGGGCATCGGGCTGCTGCAGTGGTTCGCGCAGATGGGGCTTGCCTCCAGCCCGCTCACGCTGCTGCTGGCCCACCTGGTGCTGACCGTCCCGTACGCGGTGCGGCTGGTGCTGGCCGGGCTGGCGGGTCTCGACCGCTCGGCGGAGAAGGCGGCGGCCGGGCTGGGCGCGCCGCCGTTCCTGGTGTTCTGGCACGTCACGCTGCCGGCCGTGCGCGGGGCGCTGATCGGGGGCGCGTTCTTCGCCTTCATCACCTCCTTCGACGACCTGACGGTGGCGCTGTTCGTGGTCACCACCGACCTGCAGACGCTGCCCGTACGGATCTTCAACTACATGCAGTACGACTACGACCCCACGGTCACCGCCATCGGCACCCTCATGGTGCTGTTCGCCGTGGTCGCGGTCGTCGTCATCGAACGCTTCGTCGGCGTGGCCAAGCTCTTCGGCGCCGGCCAGGAGGACACCAGGTGAAAGGAGTCAGGGTGCGAGTTGTCGTCATCGGTGCGGGGGTGGTCGGATCCGCGGTCGCGGCCGGTCTCACCCGGCGCGGCGCCCGGGTCACGGTGCTGGAGGCGGGCACTCCGGGAGCCGGTACGACGTCCACGTCGGTCGCGTGGGTCAACGCCAACAACAAGACCCCCAAGGAGTACTTCGACCTCAACCACGCCGGAGTCTGGGCGCACCACCAGCTTCCCGGCGACTGGTTCTTCCCCACCGGCAACCTGGAGTGCGCGGTCACCGCCGAGCACAAGGAACTGCTCGAGGAGCGGGTCGGGCGGCTGCTCGGCCTGGGCTACCCGGTCGAGCGCGTCACCGCCGGACGGGCCCTCGCGCTGGAACCCGACCTCGTGCCCCTGCCGCCGGACACCGAGTACGTCTTCTTCCCCTGCGAGGCGTACGTCCAGCCGCTGCGCCTGCTCGGACGCCTGCTCGGCGAGGCCCGCGACGGCGGCGCCACGGTGGAGTGCGGGGCCGAGGTCACCGGCATCGAGACCGTGGGGTCGGGGGTGAAGGTGACGGTGGCCGACGGGCGTGTCTTCGCGGGCGACGTCGTCGTCACCTGCGCCGGCCGCTGGACGCAGCGGGTCGCCGCGCTGGCCGGGGCCACCGTCCCGATGCTCGACCCAGCCGAGTCCGGGACGCTCACCAACGGGTTCCTGATCACCACGACGCCGGTGCCCGCCCGGCTGTCGCGGGTGCTGACGACGGCCGCGCTCAACCTGCGTCCCGACGGCGGAGGGCGGGTGCTGCTGCAGTCGCTGCCCCTGGACGGCCTGGCCGACCCCGCCGTCCCGGTGCCCGGCGAGGTGCCGGCCGAGATGCTGGCGCTGCTGTCCGGCGTGCTGCGCGCCACCGAGGGGGCCGCCGTGGAGCGGGCCGTCGTGGGGCAGCGCGCGATGCCGGGCGACGGGCTCACCGTGGCCGGGTTCGCGGACGCCGACCGGCGGGTCTACACGGTGGCCACGCACAGCGGGGTCACGCTGGCGCCGCTGCTGATGCGGGAGGTCGCGGGCGAGGTGTTCGGGGAGGAGTCGGCGCTGCTGGGGCCGTTCCGCCCGTCCCGTTTCGCCGACGGGACCGCGGGCCCGCCCCTGTCCCCGGCCCGCCACCCCGGCCGGCAGTGACCGGCCGGCAGTGACCGACCGGTCCCGGCCGTGGGCCGGTCGATCAGGTGGGCCGGTCGGTCACGTGGGCGGTGCGAGCTGGGCTCGTACCCATCGGGGATCGGGGTTGACGTGCGGCCGGCCCGCCACCACGACGGTCGGCACGGTCTCGTCGCCGTCGTTGGCCGCGCGCACCGTCGCCGCGCCGTCCGGGTCGCGCCAGATGTCGACCCAGTGCAGCCGGCCCGCGCTGCGGCCCAGGCGGAGCCGCAGTCGCAGGCAGTACTTGCAGCCCGGCCGCCAGTAGACGATCGGCCGGCCGTCGGCCGCGCTGCGGCGTCGCGCCTCTTCCGCGCCGATGGACCTCGGGAACACCAGCGGCGAATACAGCCCCGCGAGCAGCACGAACAGCACCAGCGACAGCACGGCCGCGCCGGAAGCGCCACTGGCGAACTGCGCCACCGCGACCGCCGAGCCGCCTGCCGCCAGCAGAATCGGCAACATCCACGCGCGTATCATGATGGCGGCAGGCTATCGGTTGGTCGTGCGTCCGCCCCGCCAGGCCCCCGGCACGCTCAAAGGCCGGCGTCGCGGGCAGCGAGGGCCCTTCAGACCCGGCCGGCCGCGATGAGGCGTTCGATGGGCGGGTTGACGCGGGCGAACCCCTCCTGGATCCGGTACAGGTAGTGCGGGTAGGACGAGGTGACCGTGCTCGCCGCGTCCAGCCGGGCCACATGGTCGGGGGTCAGGCTCCAGCCGACGGCGCCCAGGTTCTCGCGGAGCTGCTCCTCGTTGCGCGCGCCCACGATGACCGTGGCCACGGTCGGGCGGCGCAGCAGCCAGTTGAGCGCGACCTGGGGGACGCTCTTGCCGGTCTCGGCGGCGATCGCGTCGAGGGCGTCCACCACCGTGTAGAGGTGCTCGTCGTCCACGGGCGGGCCGTAGGAGGCCGTACGGTGCAGCCGGCTGCCCTCGGGCAGCGGCCGGCCGCGCCGGATCTTGCCGGTGAGGCGGCCCCAGCCGAGCGGGCTCCACACCACCGCGCCGACGCCCTGGTCGAGGCCGAGGGGCATCAGCTCCCACTCGTAGTCGCGGCCGACCAGCGAGTAGTAGACCTGGTGGGCCACGTAGCGGGGCAGGCCGTGCCGGTCGGCCGCCGCCAGCGACTTCATGAGCTGCCAGCCGGCGAAGTTGGAGGCGCCGACGTAGCGGAGCTTGCCGGCCGTCACCAGGTCGCCCAGCGTGGAGAGGGACTCCTCGACCGGCGTGCCCGCGTCGAAGGCGTGCAACTGGAACAGGTCGATGTGCTCGGTGCCGAGGCGGCGCAGGGCGTTGTCGACCGCCTCGATCAGGCGGGCCCGCGAGGCTCCGGCGCCGTTGGGGCCGTCGTGCAGGGGGAGCACGGCCTTGGTCGAGATGAGCACCCTGTCGCGCCGCCCCTTGATCGCCTGGCCGAGCACCTCCTCCGAGGCGCCGTCGGAGTACACGTCGGCGGTGTCGAACATCGTCAGGCCCGCGTCGAGCGCCACGTCCACCATGCGCGTGGCCTCCGCCACGTCGGTGTTGCCCCAGGCGCTGAACAGCTCACCCTTGCCGCCGAACGTGCCCGCGCCGAAGCTCAGCGCGGGCACCTCGAGCCCGGACGCGCCCAGCCGTCGATAGTCCATGATTCCATCCTGCTCTCTAACGGGTCAGATTTACCGTTAAGAATTTTAGCATGCTAACGGTAGATGTGTTTCGTTAAGCTGCCGGCTCCGGCGGGATGCCGGACAGGGCCTCGACCTCTTCCCGGGGGAGAGTGCCGCCGGGCCACTCGACGAGGAGCACCGTGGCGTCGTCGCGCAGCCGTTGATCGTGGTAGCGGAGGTGATGGAGGATCAGTCGGCGCAGCGTCTCGGGCACGGGCAGCTCGTCGGCCTGGTGCCGGATGAGGAAGTCGGTGAACCGTTCCATGCCGAACTCCTGGCCGCGGTGGTTGCGCGCCTCGGTGATGCCGTCGGTGTAGAGCAGGAGCCGGTCGCCCGGCTGCAACTGCGTACGCCACACGGTCACCTCCGGCAGCAGGCCGGTGCCCATGGGCAGGTCGGGTGCGCACTCCAGCTCGATGGTGGAACGCCCGCGGACGACGACCGGCGGATGGTGGCCGCAGTTGACCCAGGCGAGGTCGCCGCCGGGGATGTCGAGGGTGGCGATGATGCCGGTGGCGAACCGTTCGCCGCCGAACAGCTCCACGAGCGCCTCGTCGATCCGCAACGCCGACGCGTCCGGCCCCGCGCCCTCGTGGCGGGCGTTGCGCAGGGTCGTCAGGGCGAGGTTGGCCGTCAGTCCCGCGGCGGTGTCGTGCCCCATGGCGTCGAAGATCGCCAGATGCGCGGTGGAGCCCCCGAAGGCGTAGTCGTAGACGTCGCCGCTCACGTCGTAGGCGGGCTCCATCACCGCGCTGACGACCAGCCGGCCGGTCGCGAACGTACGCTGCGGCATGAGTCGCCACTCCATCTCGGCCGACACGCTCATGCGCCGCCGCCGGATGAGCCGGGCGTAGGTGTCGCTCAGTGGACGCTTCGAGACCACCAGCAGGGCCACCAGCCCGGCCAGCCGCTCCATGTCCAGCAGCGCCTCGCGGTCCGCGCCCGGAGCGGTGACCCGCAGGACGCCCAGCCGGTCGGTGTCGTCCACCAGCGGCACCCACCAGTGCTCGGTGTCGCGGACGGTGGCCGGCAGGATCCGGCCGTGCTGGAAGGCCCGGCCGGCCACGGTCCCGTCGATGCGCAGCTCCCCGCGCTCGCCCGCACCGGCCGGCTCGGGCTCGGCGACCAGCGGGGAGAGCACCTCCTGCTGCAGGTCCGCCAGATAGATCAGCACGTCGCGCAGCCCCACCCGCCCGGCCTGCTCGGAGACCAGGCCGGGGACCTGCTCCAGCGTGCAGGCGTGGCTCGCGGAGATCAGCGCTCCGAACATCGCCGCCCGCGACGCCGCCAGCTCCCCCGCCGTCCTCCCGGAGCGGGACTTTCTGTGAGTGGTCATGCGCTTACGGTAACCGTCGGGCTCGCGACGACCGCCGGCCGGGGTGCGACCTCAGGGGGCGAGTCCTCCTGGCGTCACCGGCCCCTGGTCGCGGTCGGGGCGTCGGCCAGCAGCGCCGCGGCCATCCGCTGGATCGAACGGGTGAAGTGGCGCGGGTCGCCGGGCGGGGTCAGGTGGCGGATCAGGTCGCCGTCGAAGACGGCCAGCAGCGCGTGGGCGAGGAAGGCGGCGTCGAGGTCGGGCCGGGCCTCGGCGAACAGGGTGCTGAGGTGGCGGTGCCAGGACAGGTAGCTCGGGTCGCCGTACCTGTCCTCGGCGCACGCCTGCTCGTGTGCCGACAGCAGGACGGCGTTGCCCTCGGCGATCGCGCCCAGCCCGTCGAGGAAGGCGTGCAGCCGCTCACGGGCGGGCGCTCCTGGTCCGAGGGGCGGGGGCCCGTTGCGCACGGCCTCGCGCAGTTCGGCCGACCGCTCTTCCAGGAGCGCCTGGAGGAGCCCGGCGCGGCTGCCGAAGCGCCGGAACACCGTGCCCTTCCCGACCCCGGCGAGCGCGGCGACCCGGTCGAGCGACACATGGTCGCCCCCGCCCTCGGCCAGGAGCCGCTCGGTCGCCCTGAGCACCGCGCGGCGGTTGCGCGCCGCGTCGGCACGTTCGGCGCGCTCCACGCCCTGGGTGTGCTGTTCGGTCATCGATCCCCTCGCCGATGCGGACTGTCGGTCCGTCTATGCTACCGTCCATCCGTAACCGGACTTACGGTCCGCATATCACCCTCATGCCTGCGAAGGAGTCCCCCTGATGGACATGCGCGCACTCGTCGTCGATCCCGCCGTCCCGGGCGCCCTGCGGCTCGGTACGGCTCCCGCGCCCGAGCCCGCGCCGCACCAGCTCCTGCTCGACGTCCGGCACATCTCGCTCAACCGCGGCGAGGTCGCCTTCGCCGGACGCCGCCCGGCCGGCACCGTGCACGGGTACGACGCCGCCGGTGTCGTCGTACGCGCCGCCGCCGACGGGACGGGCCCCGCCGTGGGAGCCCGCGTGGCGGCCTTCGGCGCGGGGGCGTGGGCGCAGCGCATCGCCGTGGACACCAAGCCGTTCGCCGAGGTCCCCGGCGAGGTCGGGCTGGCGCAGGCCGCCGC